>DAOVGU010000259.1 GCA_030672255.1 bacterium | reverse complement strand
GAAAAGGAAAAAAGTTCTTGAGGAACTTTCCCGACGCTCGGAGACGTTCATCTTCTATGAATCACCATTTCGGGTTCTTTCTCTTCTGGAAGAACTTTCGGGAATTTTTGGAGAAAGAAGAGCGACTATCTGTAGAGAACTAACAAAGAAATTTGAGGAGGTTATTTGCGGTTCTATCTCAGAATTGCTAAAGGTTTGTGAACAAAAAAAGCCAAAAGGAGAATTCATCATTATTGTGGAAAAATGTTTAGGTTCTTAAGAAAAAAGAAGAATTTAAAGCGAGTCTATTGGATTTTAGCCATCTTGATTGTACCGAGTTTTATCTGGTGGGGTGTAGGTATTGGGGTAGGTGGACCGGGAAGAGGGCTGGTAGCGAAGGTAAATGGGGCTCCAATTACGATAAGGGAATACTATGCTACTCTGGAGAGGTTGAGTCGTAATTATCGAAATCTTCTCGGCGATAAATTTACTGAGGAGAAGGCGAAGAAACTAAATTTAGAAGAAAAGACTCTGGATATACTTATTAGAGAAAAAATTCTCTCTCAAGCCATAAGGAGGCAAAGAATTCGGGTGAAGGATAGCGAGGTCTTAGCCCAGATTGAGAAGGATCCTACCTTCCTGGACAAGGAGGGTAAATTTAACACGGAGAAATTCAGGAGGATAATGGAAAGAATCCCGGCTAATGAATTGAGGCAAATTGAAGAGGAAGTGAGGAAATCTTTACTCTTGCAAAAATTGCAGGAAAGGGTTTTCTCCTCTCTTAATATTGGAGTTACCAATAAAGAAATCATCGATTATAGAAAAGCAAATAAGGTGGGAAAGGAAGTGGATGAAAAAATTATTCGCCAGATTCTCCTTTTTCAAAAAAACCAAAAGGCTCTCGACGATTGGTATAAAAATTTAAAGAATGAGGCAAAGATAAAGGTCTGGCTTCCCGAGGAGCAAAAAAGTGGCTAGAATAGCTCCCTTCAAGGGGATCTTTTATAACGCTAAAACTATTGACTTAGAAGATGTAGTTACTCCTCCCTATGATGTTATCAGTGATTCGGAGAGAGAGAAGTTTTATCAAAAAAGCCCCTACAATATTATCCGCATTATCCTGGGGAGAGGAAAGAATAAATACATCCAGGCAAGGAGATGCTTTGTTGCCTGGCAGAGAACTAAAATCCTCTGTCAGGACAAGAATGAGGCGATCTATCTCTATCAACAAAGATATAGAGTCAAAGGAGAAAAAAGGGAGCGCTTTGGTTTTTTGGCACTTCTAAAACTGGAGGATTTAAAAGCCGGTTCCATTCTCCCTCATGAAAGAACATTTCCGCAATGGAGAAAGGATCGATATAAACTTCTTGGGCATTGCCGGGCAAATTTTTCTCCGATTTTTTCACTTTACCAGGATCCAGAGAAGCTAATTGAAACAGAGTTAAAAAAGGAGGCCAAAAGGATTCCCTTTCTTAAGTTTAGAGATGAGGAAGACATTCTTCACCAGATCTGGCGCCTGACTGAAAAGAACAGGATAAGAAAATTAATTTCCTTAATGAACCGCAAGAGAATCTATATTGCTGATGGGCATCATCGGTACCTGAGCGCTCTTCTTTTTCATCAAAGGAATCAAAAAAAGAGCTCTTCCTTTGTTCTTAGCTATTTTACCAACATATCTTCGCCTTCTCTCTCCATTCTTCCTGTTCATCGGCTTATTATTCCCGGGAGGAGAAATTTCGGGGAGATAAGAGCAAAGATGGGAAGGTTTTTTGCAATAAAGAAAACAAATAAGGGAATGATTTTTAAGCAACTCCAATCTTATTCTCAGCGACACAGTTTTGGGCTCTATTTAGGAGAGGGAAAGTTCTTTCTTCTTATCCTGAAGGATGAGAAGGTTATGGAAGACTTTGTTAAAGAGAAAACAACTAAATATTTGGATGTTGTAATTGCCCATAGACTTTTGATTGAGTGGCTTTTTAAAAGTAATGAAATTTTTTACTCTAAGGATGAGAATCTTCTTATCAAAAGAGTTGATCAAGAAAAGGGAAAGAGCGTTGCTGTTTTTCTCAATCCCATCAAGAGTGTTGAGTTGATAGATGTCTGTGGGAGAAGAAAGATTCTTCCTCCTAAATCAACCTACTTTTATCCAAAGATTCCTGCCGGACTTCTTATCTATCGGTTTGACTGATTGAAGAAAATAGGATAGAATAAAACCATGAGCAGGGGAGAAAAGACGATAGTTATTAGCGGTTTTCTTTTATTGATCATCCTTCTGGGAATTCTTTTGGTTTTCCAGAAGGGATTATTTCCTCCCCAGAAAAGGACAGTCAATCTTTACTTTTCTGCCTACCAGAAAGGGACATTTTATCTTCAGCCGGTATCCCGGCAGATTGAGACAAGGAAAAAACTTCCCTTAGGGGAAACCTTAAAGCTATTGTTTGCTGGTCCCACTTCAGAGGAGAAAAACCGTGGACTCTCTTCCAACATTCCTCTGACCACAGAATTGCTTGATATGGAGATAAAGGGCAGCATTGCCTATCTTGATTTTTCTGAAGCCATAGAATCTGGAGGTGGTACAGGTAGTATGGAGGGAAGACTCCGCGAGATAGTTTATACCGCAACCCAATTCCCGGAGATAGAAAAGGTATGTTTCCTTATCAATGGGAAGGAGGTAAAAGTCTTTTCTGGTGAAGGAATTACCGAAGTGGAAAAACCTTTAGGGCGAGAAGATTTATCCATCGTCTATTAAAATGAAGAAGGGGATTCATCCTGATTACAGAGAGACAACGATTACCTGTGCCTGCGGTAATCTCATTCATACCCGATCAACAAAGCAGAATATTAAGGTGGAGATTTGCTCCGCCTGCCATCCATTTTTTACCGGAAAGGAGAAGTTTGTTGATAGCGCCGGTCGTGTGGAAAAATTTAGAAAAAAGTATGGAAAGAGTAAATAATAGAGATAACCGTAATGCCATCATCGAGATTAGAGCAGGGGTAGGCGGAGAGGAGGCGGCCCTATTTGGAAAGGATCTCTTCCGAATGTATGCTAAGTACAGCGAGAAAAAAGGATATAAATTAGAGGTTTTCAATACCTCTTTTTCGGGAAAAGGAGGTTTTAAGGAGATTATCTTTTTAGTTAAGGGAAAAGAGGCCTTCAGCCAGTTTAAATATGAGGCTGGCACCCATCGGGTACAACGAATTCCTAAAACGGAAAGTAGTGGTCGGATTCACACCTCAGCTGCCACTGTGGCGGTCTTTCCTGAGGTTGAGGAAAGAGAATTTAAAATTAACCCCAAGGAGCTCCGCATTGATACCTTCTGCTCCTCCGGTCATGGAGGCCAATCTGTAAATACCGCCTATTCTGCTGTAAGAATTACTCACTTACCTACCGGGATGGTTGTCAGTTGCCAGGATGAGAGAAGTCAACTTCAGAATAAACTGAGAGCCTTGGTGGTTTTAAGGACAAGGCTGCAAGCAAAAAGAGAAGAGAAAAAAAGAACAATGATCTCTCAGGAAAGAAAAGAGCAGATTGGTAAGGGTGACCGAAGTGAAAAGGTTCGCACCTATAATTTCCCTCAGAATCGCGTTACCGACCACAGAATTAATCTTTCCTTACATAAATTGGATAAAATTATCGCGGGGGATTTAGAACCATTGATAAAAACCTTAAGAAAAAAATTGGCAAGGGGGTGATAAGAAATAATGGAGGAGAAGAAAAAGGAAAAAGTTGATTTGGGAGCAACCAGTTGTGGAATGAAAGCAGAATTGGCTGGGGCTCTTTCTTATGTTCTTGGTTTTGTTACCGGGATTATCTTCTTTATTGTGGAGAAGAAAAATAAGTTTGTCCGCTTCCATGCGATGCAGTCGATCATTCTTTTTGCTTCCATCTTTGCTTCCATCTTTGTGCTTCAGATTATCTTCTATGCGATTCCTCTCATCGGTTGGATAATCGGGATGTTGCTTTCTGTACTCGGGTTTGTTCTCTGGATTATCCTGCTGATTAAGGCATCTCAGGGTATCTACTTTAAGCTGCCCGGGATTGGGAAGATTGCCGAGAAGAATGCTGCCGTTAAAGAGAGTTGAGCAGAGGGAAATTGGTGATGCGATAAAGTTTGGAATAAGTTTTCTAAAGAGGAAGGGAATAGCCGAGCCCAGGCTCAATGCAGAAACCCTTTTAGCTTATCTAATAGGGAAGGAGAGGTTTACTCTTTACATCAATGAAAAAAAGCATCTGAAATCCTGGCAGTGGAACTCATACAGACATCTTTTGAAAAGGAGAGGAGGGTTTGTTCCTCTCCAATATTTATTAGACTCGGTAAACTTTTTTGGCTTTGATTTTGTTGTTAATAAAAAAGTTTTTATTCCCCGGCCGGAAACAGAAATCCTAATTGAGACAGCATTAATAAAGTTAAAGAAAGCTAAGGGAAGGGTTAAAGTCTTAGATCTGGGTACCGGTTGTGGAAATATTGCTCTCTCTTTAGCAAAATTAAGTAGGGCAGAAGTTTATGCCATTGATATTTCAAAGAGCGCTTTAGCGGTCGCCAAGAGAAACTCTCAACGACTTAGAATTAGAGAAAAAAGAGTTCATTTTCTCCAGGGTGACTGTTTTGAACCCTTAAAGAAGAAGAGGATTGCCTTTCAATTGATACTCTCTTCTCCTCCCTATATTCCAAGGGATCGGTTAGCAGCACTTTCTGAAGAGATTAAATTTGAGCCTAAGATTGCTCTTGATGGTGGAGAGGATGGACTTGATCTTTTTAGAAGGATTATTGAAAAAGCCCATCTATTTTTGGGAAAAGACGGATACCTTATTTTAGAGATGGGAATAAATCAATCTGTGGCAATTAAAAATTTAGTGAAAAGTAATAAATCGCTCTCTCTGAAAGATATTATCCCCGATTATCAGGGTATCGAAAGAGTAGCGATTATAAAAAACAAGTAACCACAGATTAACACAGACAAATAACCACTGAATACACTGATGGGAGGAAGTTTCCTGTAAGCGTGCCTTGTTAGCGACTCACGCCCCTCTGTGTCTCCCCACAAGTGGGGAGAACGTTAAAGACAAAAAGAGGACGAGCGAGGGTGCCAGTGCGACGAATAAGGAGCACTGTTTGGCACGCCCGCCGAGATGTGAGGCGGGCCGGACGGAACGAGAGTGAAGTTTGCCTCGCTGGGGCAAACAAACGTGCCGCTGAAGGAAACTTCCGAGCATATTATGGATAGAATTATTATCGAGGGTAGAGTTCCTTTGAAGGGAAGGGTAAAGATTTCTGGCTCGAAGAATAGCGCTCTGCCAATTTTGGCCGCTACCCTTTTAGCGGAAGGGACATCTACTATTGAGAACCTCCCCCTCTTAAAGGACACTGAGACGATGTTGAGGATCTTGGATTCTTTAGGGGCGAAGATAAAATGGGGGAGAGGATCGGTAAAGATAGCCACAGAATCGATAAGAAATTTTACTGCTCCTTACGATTTAGTACGCACGATGAGAGGCTCCATCTGTATCTTAGGTCCTCTCTTGGCCCGCTTCAAAAGAGCGGTTGTTTCCCTACCCGGTGGTTGTGTTATTGGTCCGCGGCCGATTGATTTGCATCTTAAGGGATTGGAAAAATTGGGAGCAAAAATTGAGATAAGAAAAGGCTATATCCAAGCTAAGGCTAAGAAACTAAAGGGAAGAAGAATCTTTCTTGGAGGTGCTTTTGGCTCCAGTGTTCTTGCCACCGCTAATCTGATGATGGCCGCTACATTAGCCGAGGGAGAAACTCTGATTGAATTTGCTGCCTGCGAACCAGAGGTTGTTGATTTAGCAAACTTCTTAAACAGGCTGGGGGCAAAAATTGATGGAGCAGGCTCCCATCTCCTAAGAATTAAGGGGGTAAAAAGGCTGAAGGGGAGAACCTATAGGATAATTCCTGATAGGATTGAGGCCGGAACCTATTTGGTGGCTGGGCTAATTACCAGGGGTGAGGTTTCAATTGATAGCGCAAGTCCTTCCCATTTGGGGGCGGTAATCGATAAAATAGAAGAATCCGGAGGAGAGATAAAGATCAGGAGAAACACTCTTGTTGTCAAAAATTCTGGAGGGTCTTTGAAATCTGTTAATGTTATCACTTTGCCTTATCCGGGCTTTCCTACGGATATGCAGGCGCAATTTATGGCTTTGATGTGTCTTGCTCAAGGCACCTCCGTTATTACCGAGCGGATTTTTCCCAAACGTTTTATGCATATCGGAGAATTGAATCGGATGGGAGCAGACATTACGATAGAAGGTGACAGTGCCATTGTCAAAGGGGATAGAACCTTTGTCGGAACAAAGGTAATGGCTTCTGACCTCAGGGCAAGTGCGGCTCTTGTTTTGGCCGCTCTGGCGGCAAAAGGAGAAACTGAGATTTCTCGTGTTTATCATCTTGACCGTGGTTACGAAAGATTGGTGGAAAAGTTAACGGAGTTGGGAGCAGACATTAAGAGAATTAACTAAGGAGAAATTATGGTAAGAATTAGATTAAGAAGAGTTGGGGCAAAGAAAAAGCCACTCTATAGAATTATTGTAGTCGACAGACGTAAGGATGGTCTGGGGGACGTTATTGAGACCATTGGCTCTTATGACAATAGAAGTAATCCCAAAGTTATAAAGATTAACAAGGAACGAGTTACCTACTGGTTGGAGGAGGGTGCTCAACCAACGGAAACGGTAAAAAATCTTCTGCGCAAAGAAAAAATAGATGTTAATTGATATCCTGACAATTTTTCCCGAAATTTTTATTCCTTTAGAATTAAGCATTATTAAACGGGCTAAAGAGAAAGGTCTTGTCAAAGTTAATATCTACAATCT
>DAOVGU010000056.1 GCA_030672255.1 bacterium | reverse complement strand
AAAGCAGAGGCTTTATTTTTATTTGCGGGGTAGGTGTTTTGAAGAGTTGATTGTTGTGGAGGTAATTGAAGAAGTGGGGTCAGGTCTCAACTTTTGACAAAATACCCCGGGCTAAACACCCGTAAAAATTTTGTCAAATGTTGAGACCTGACCCCATAGTCCTTATGACGAGTAACGAAATTAGAAATCTCTTTTTAGATTTTTTTAAGGAAAAAAATCATCGGATTGTGCCTGGTTATGCTCTTGTCCCTGACGATCCTACACTTCTCTTTACCTCGGCGGGTATGGTTCAATTTAAATCCCTCTGGGTAGAGAAGAAACCTCTTCCCTTTTCCCGAGCTGCAACGGTCCAGAAATGCTTGCGTGCCGGGGGAAAAGACAGTGATCTGGAGAATGTAGGCAAGAGTGTAAAGCATCACTCCTTCCTTGAGATGTTGGGGAATTTTTCCTTCGGTGATTATTTTAAAAAGGAAGCAATTTCCTGGGCCTGGGAATTTCTCATCAAGGTCTTGAAACTTCCCCGGGAGAATCTCTGGGTCTCGGTATATGAGAAGGATAGAGAAAGTTTTCAAATCTGGAAAAAGATTGTAGAAGTAAAAAAAATTGTTTTTTTGGGAAAGGAAGACAACTTCTGGGGTCCGGCGGGAGATAGTGGTCCCTGCGGTCCCTGTTCAGAAATCTATTTTGATCTTGGTGAAAAACTTGGTTGTGGAAAGAAAAATTGCCAGCCAGGCTGCAGTTGCCGTAGGTTTCTGGAATTCTGGAATCTGGTTTTTCCTCAGTTTAACCAGGAGAAAGGGAAACTCTTTCCCTTGAGTAGAAAAGGTGTGGATACGGGAATGGGATTAGAGCGAATTGCCTCTATCTGCCAAGGGAAGAACAGTGATTACGAGACCGACCTCTTTACTCCAATTATTGAGGAAATCGAAAAATTAGTAGGGGTCGGATTCATCCGACCCGCTACAATAAGAAATAAAATAAATAATTCGTCAATTCAAATTGTTGCCGATCACATCAGAGCGGTCGTTTTTGCAATTTCCGATGGAATTTATCCGGAAAATGTAGGTCGGGGTTATGTAATAAGAAGAATCATAAGAAGGGCATCAAGAGCAGGTAGAAGTCTGGAAATCAACCGTCCTTTTCTTTATCGGTTAGTGCCGGTTGTCTCGGAAATAATGCGAGAGCCTTATCCTTACCTTTCCGAAAAGAGCAAAGAGATTAGCCAGATAATTAAAAAGGAGGAAGAGAGGTTTGCCGAACTTCTCGGTTCGGGAAAAGATAGGTTTATGCAGGTCGTGGCTTCTTTGAAAGGGAGCAAGGTATTAACCGGGGAAGTTCTTTTCAAACTTTATGACACTTATGGTCTGCCCCTCGATCTAATCGAGGAGTTAGGAAAAGAAAGAGGGTTGACTGTAGATAGGGATGGCTTTACTAAACTTATTGAACGACAGCGGGAAAGGGGAAGAAGGGTTTCGAAATTTGCAAGTTCAGAAACTCTAAGAAAGGATGTTCTTAAAAAAGATTTGAAAAGAACAATCTTTGTCGGTTATGAGAAGGAGAGGGTCAAAACAAAGATTCTTGATCTTTTCCGGACGGAGCACAAAGTGAGGTTGCCACGTCCTGAACGAGAAACGGTTCAGGACTCGCAACGACTGCATCAGATAGATGCAATCGTTTTGCAAGAGACACCTTTCTATCCGGAGAAAGGTGGTCAGGTTGGGGATAAAGGATTAATTAAAGATGGGAAGATGGAGTTTGAGGTGACTGATACCCAGAAGGACAGGGATGATGTCATCCTTCATTTAGGAAGATTTAAAGAAAGACCATCTTCAGTTATAAAGGGGAAAGAGGTTATTGCCGCGGTTGATAGAAATTTTAGAAAGGCTGTCTCGGCCAACCATACCGCCACTCACCTTTTGCATTGGGCTTTAAGAAAGGTCTTAAGCAAAGAAGTGAGGCAGGCAGGTTCATTCGTGGGGGAGAAATACTTGAGATTTGACTTCACCTATTCCCCGGAGGTTACTTGGGAAAAATTAAAAAAAGTGGAAGCACTGATCAATGAGAAAGTCAGGAAAAATTCTTCTCTTTCCTTTACGCAGATGAATTTAGAAGAGGCAAAAAGTATTGGAGCGCTTGCCCTTTTTGGTGAGAAGTATGAGAAAAGGGTAAGGGTTGTCTCCATCGGAGATTATAGTAAGGAGGTCTGCGGAGGAACCCATCTTACTCAAACCGGGGAGATTGGTCTGTTTCTTATTAAATCTCTTTCTTCAATAGGAAAGGGAATAAGACGCATCGAGGCTATTACCAGAGAGATTGCCTATGAGCAGACGAAAGCTGAGAAAGCGATAATTGAAATGGTAGCTTTGCGCCTGAAAACCCCTCTTGGTTCAATTCCCTCAAGAATCGAACAGTTACTTAAGGAGGAAAGAGAGGAAAGGAAAAAAAGGGAAGTATTGATGAATCGGCTCCTTAACTCAGAGGCAAAAGAGCTATTGGGTAAGATTAAACTCATAAAAGGGATTAAGTTGATTTTGGAGGTGGTAGATGGGTTTGAGCGAGATAGCTTGAGAATTCTTGCAGAGAGCCTCCGGGAAAGGCTAAGGTCATCTGGCATCATCCTTCTCGCTGCCAGGATTAAGGATAAACCCTTCGTGGTGGCGACAATAACAGATGACCTCATTAAAAAAGGCTTTTCTGCCGATTTCATCATTAAGGAAGTTACCGGTCTTCTTGGTGGAGGGGGTGGTGGAAGAGTCAATTTTGCTCAAGGAAGTGGAAAGGATTCATCCAGGCTCAAAGAAGCATTAGAAAAAATGGAGAAAATTATTGAAAGCCATGAGGAAAAAAGAGCGAGATGAATTGGTAAGGAAACATATTGATTTGGTTACATCCTGTGCAAGACGGTATAGTGCATATTCTCATCTTCCTTTTGCCGACCTTGTTGGGGAAGGATGCGTTGGATTACTCTATGCCATCAATAGATTCAAGCCCGATTACCAAAAGAAAAAGGCCAAATTTTCTACCTATGCTTACTGGTGGATCCGCCGCTTTATCCTCAGGGCAATAGAAAGGGAAAGGGTAATTACTGTACCTGCCAATATCAGTGAGATAGCCTCCCGATGGAAAAAGGAGGCGCAATTGCTTACCGAGGAATTTGGTAGAATGCCCGAGGATCAGGAAATAGCAAAGCCCCTGATTAAATCAGGGGTGAAGATTAATGCTAAGAAGGTCAAAAATGTTAAAAAAAGACTTGCCCTAAAAGAGATATCCCTCGACCTTCCGGTAGGGGAAAAAAAGTTACTCGATCTTATTGGAGGTTCAGCTGAAAAAGGTTTTGATGCCTTCAGGAATAAGGAACTGTTAAGAAGGTTATTTCAATCCTTGGATAAAAAAGAGCGGGAAATTTTAAAGCTTCACTTTGGCCTTGATGCTCAAATTCCCTTAACCTTAGCAAAGATAGGAGAAAAATTTGGGCTTACCCGACAGAGAATCCATCAGGTTATAAAAATAGCGATGAAGAAATTAAGGAGACGGTTAAATGAAAAGAATAAAGGATTTCATCCGGACCATCCCTGACTTTCCCAAAAAAGGGATCCTCTTCCGGGATATTACCCCCCTTCTTCAGGATAGGGAAGGGTTTCAGAGAGCAATTAAACTTCTTCAGAAAGAGTGTCCCAAGAATACAGAGAGCATTGCTGCGGTGGAATCGAGGGGTTTCATCCTTGGTGGCGCTTTAGCATCAAACTTAAAGGTTGGTTTTGTCCCCATCCGCAAAAAGGGAAAACTTCCGTATACGACGCGCAAAGTTACCTACCAATTGGAGTATGGGACAGAAACGATAGAAATTCATACCGATGGCATTCGCCCGGGAGAAAGAGTGGTGTTGATTGATGACCTTCTGGCTACCGGAGGAACCGCTGCTGCTTCAGCCAAACTGATTGAAAATTTAGGTGGCAAGATAATTAAAGTTCTTTTTCTTATTGAATTGACCGATCTAAAGGGAAGAGAAAAATTAAAGAACTATAAAATTTTCTCTTTGATAAAATATTAGTTTTAATCAGAATGCATGAGCAAATTCAGGCCCCTGACCTTCTTGCTGCGGTGAAATCCCTCCTTTCAGGGAAATGAATTTATTTTTTGTCTTTATTTTTTAGCATTATCTTGACAATCTTAACCATATTCTTCTTATCATCTGAGCTTCCATCCTTTATCAGATAGAAGAGTTGCTTTAAAGATTTATCCTCTTCCGTCGTCTTATATTTCCTCACCATACTGAAGAGAGCGCTGATGGGGATTTCCAGAGCGCAGGCAATATTCTCCACTGTCTTAAGAGATGTTCTCTTCGTCCCCCGCTCAATGTGCCCCAAGAAATTTGTGCTTATTCCTGCCTTCCGAGCTAACTCCTCCTGACTCAATCCTAATCTTTTCCTCTCCGCTTTAATTCTTACCCCTACCAGACTATAGATTTTCTCCATTATCTTCATAGATTTGACATTATATTATAGTTTTAATATAATTGTAATAACCTAAAAGGCAACAAAAATGTTCTTGACTTATAGGACACTAAAATAGTATAATGAGTAAATTATAAAAATGCCGAAAAGGTAAGGAGAAGGTATGCCCAGTTTAAACCAGAGGCCTATCGCGAGTGATTCCCTTCGGGTTGGGGATGAGTTCAATGCTCCGGTAATGTCGCAATCTAAGAAGGGAGACTATCGGGTCTTTCTACCAGGTCTTGAGAAGCGCTATACCGGGTATATTAAACTATATGCCCAGAGGAGAAGAGAACCAAAGAGGGTTGAGAAATGGCACTGGTATCGCTTCCAAATTATAAAGATTATTGAGGGAAAATCTGGGGATCCTATTCTCTTTGTCAAGCCAATCAGGGTTCTTACCAAGGAAGAGGATAAACGGCTTAACTATGAAGCAAAAGACATTCCTGCCCCAATAATTAAGGAAGGAGAAGAGTATGAGATTGAGGTAACCTTTTTCAGGGAGAATGAAAGAGGAAAAAGGCCAGGCTTCTTTATCCCCGGGGTTGCTGACATTACCTTTGTTATTACCAAGTTTGCTATGAAAAGCATCAAGAAGATTAAGAAGTATCACCATTATCAGGTTATCCTTAACCGTATTGAAGAAAACTTCTATGGGAGGAAATTTGGTTTCGTGACCGCTTTAGAGGAAATTAAAGAAGGCAAGGGAGTAGAACAACAGCAGCCAAACCGTTGTGGCAGGATTTAGGGCGTGTGCTACCACACTGAATCCTGCGCTCCTTTGCCTGAAAAGGAAAATGGAATTTGAGAAAGGCAACAAAGACGTTCTTGACTTATAGGACATAAAGGAGGATAATAAATAAGAAGAGAAGAATCTATTAAAATGGTAAGGAAAATCTTAGTTGGGGATGATGATAAGAATTTAGTAAAAGTGATAAAGACCGCTTTAGAAATAAGAGGCTTTGAAGTGGTCGTTGCTTATGACGGAGAGGAAACTCTTCAGAAATTAAAGACGGCTTCAGCCGATCTGATTATCTTAGATATTCTTATGCCCAAACTGAATGGACTGGAGGTCTTACAGAGGATAAAAGTGGATTCAAAATTTAACCCCATTCCTGTAATTATCTTAACCGTCAAAAATGGAAATGAAGATATGATGAAAGGTTATAAGTTTGGTGCCGACTATTATCTCCCCAAGCCCTTTAGGATGGAGGAATTATTGGTAGGAATCGAGATGATGTTTAAATATTAAAATGGCGAAGCGAATCTTAGTCGTAGATGACGATCAAGGCTTAGTTGAGGTTTTGAAGACCACTTTAACCAAGGCAGGTTATCGAATCCTTACCGCTTACAATGGAGAGGAGGCCTTAGAGAAGATTGAGAAGGTTATTCCTGACCTCATCATCCTTGATGTGATGATGCCAAAGATGGATGGAATTGAGGTGGCAAAGCACCTTTTAACATTTGTGAGTGGTGGCCATATCCCCATAATCTTTTTGACAGTTAAGTCGAATAAAGAGGATGTGGAAAAATGCTATAAGGCGGGTGCGGATTGGTATCTTGCCAAACCCTTTAACAGAGAGGAGTTATTAACCGCGGTGAATACTCTTCTCAGTCCTGGCTACTATAAGGATGGAAGATGAGAAAAAAAACAAAGTACATCATGTAAGGTATCCTCTCCTGATACTTTTTATCCTGGCCTTGGTTTTCCTGAGTGTGGCTCTCACCATATTTATCCAGCTTAATCAGCAGATGAAGAACGATCTGTTAAAAAGCGTCCAGAGGGAAGAAAAAGCCGTTCTTTTCACCCAGACCAATAGAGTAAAAGAATTAATCGGGTATCTAATAACCGATCTAACAAACCTTGCTCAAAGAGAAGAGATAAAGAAGGGAAGGGAAAAGGATATCCGTCCCCTTCTGAATAGCTTTTACCAACGGCATCAGGAGGTGGTGGTTGCCGGATACTTTATGGATAAGAGGGGTATCCTTAAATTTGTGGAGGGTCGAGACAGAAGTGGTGAAGGAAAGAATATCAGTTATCAGACCCATATCAAGGAACTTTTCCGGACAAAAAGACCTGTGGTAAGCATCTCCTTTATGGCGGTAGAGGGATATATCTCCATCGCCATTCACTCTCCTATTGTAATTAATGAGAAGATCCAGGGAAGCATCGCTACTTTAATTAAGTGGAAAGACCTTGCCGATTGGCTTAAAAAACCGATAGTTTTACAGGAAAGTTTCTTCATTCTTCTTGACCCGAAAGGAAAGATAGTCTGTCATCCAGTTTCTCAATATATTGGAAATCTGGTTACGGATATGAAAGATACCTATTTTGAAGGGCATTTATCCTGGAAGGAAATTCTCTCTCCTCATAGTATTGCGGGAGTGGGTAAAGGAAGTATCTTTGGGAAAGAGAGGCATATTTTCGCCACTTACCCCATTGTCCTGGGAAATAAAAACTACTCTCTTATAAATGCTATTCCCTATTCATCTGTCGCCGGTTTTATAGGAAAATATTATACCCTTTCAAGAACCTATCTTGTTCTCTCCTTTTTGGTAATATTCTTAATTATTTCCTATGCCGGATGGATATTTTATTGGGATAAAAGAAAAAACCTTATATTAGAGAAAGAGCTGAAGGAGGATATCGAAAAACGCAAAAATTTAGAAGGAAAACTTAAAAGGAGTAATGAGCTAAAGACAAAGTTCCTTTCCGAGGTCTCTCACGAGATTGCCACTCCTTTGACCTCGCTTCAGGACTCACTCTCCTTACTTTTTGATGATATCTTAGGGAGAACAAATAGCGAGCAGAAGAAATTTTTAGCCATTGCCAGCCAGAGTGTAAGTCGTCTTTCCCGGCTCATTGATGACCTTCTGGATATCTCCCGCATAGAAGCCGGAATTATCAGGGTTACTCCTCAACCTTTGAATATTGCTGTCCTTGCAAGAGGTGTGGTAAAAACAATCCTTTCTTCCGCCGAGAAAAAGGGGATTAAACTTTCCTCCCAAATTCCTTTCTACCTTTCTCCGGTAATGGCTGACCATGACCGCACCATTCAAATCCTTACTAACCTTATCAGCAATAGCATTAAGTATACTCCGAAGGGAAAAATTGAACTTATTGCTGAAGAAAAGGAGGATTTCTTGGAGGTGGCAGTTATTGATACCGGCATTGGAATTCCTCCCGAAGAGAGGGAAAAAATCTTCAATCACTTCTACCAGATTAGGCAGTATCGCAGTGATGGCTCTCCCGGGAGAGGTCTGGGATTAAGTATTATCAGAGCCATTGTGGAACGCCAGGGCGGAAAAATCTGGGTAGAGAGTGAGCCTGGCAAAGGTAGCAAATTTACATTCACAGTTCCTGTAGTTTTCCCTTCCTCCTTTCAAGACCTCCTGGATGAGGCGATTCGTTTTGGTGAAGAGGAAGGCAAAATGTTTACCCTTTTTCGGCTGGGGATAGAGGAAACAGATCAACGAACTTGTAGGGGTCGGATTTATCCGACCCGCGGGCTTGATAAATCAAGCCCCTACGAAAGTAAATTCCCGTCCAATGAATTTAAAAAAGAATTAGAGTTATTATTGAAAGAGATGATGCGCCACTCCATTGATTCTGTGAGTATCTATCAGGATAAAATTGGGATGCTCATCTATCATCTGTTAGAAGGGAAAATTGAACCTTTTATTTTCCGGTTAAAGAGCACAATTAAAAAACATAAATTCTCTCAATTCCCTGTTTCTTTAAAATTGAGTTATAGAATTGCCTGGGCTCATTTTCCGGAAGAGGGTCGTAATGCAGAAACACTAATAAAGAAAATAGAGGATAAAAGAGGGATAACTTTTTAGTCAACTTTGAGGGAAGGTTAAAGTAGAATAAGGGGATGAAAAATGAGGAAGATTTTAATTGTCGATGATGATGCTCCCACAGTGGAAACATTGAGGAAAAGGTTAGAGGTAAATAGTTATCAACCGATTGTTGCCTCGCAAAGTAAGGAAATATTGGAAAAGGTGAAGAAGGAGAGACCCGAGCTTATCCTTCTCGACCTTATTCTAACGAATGAAAATGGCTATGATACCTGTAGGATGCTTAAAACCAATCCGGAGACAAGGGACATCCCTCTTCTTATCCTGACGGTAAGGGCAGATACAGAGATGAAGGTGAAGGTCTTAGATGCCGGCGCCGACGATTACATCACCAAACCCTATGACCATCAGGAGCTTCTTGCGCGCATCAGAGCCGTGCTCCGTGGAAGGGGGGAAAAGAAGAAACTGATGGAAGAGGAAAAATTGACCTCTTCTGGGCAGATCGCCAAGGAAATAGCCGGGGCGATAAGCAATCCCTTACAAAGGATTTCTGAGAGGGCAGAGTATCTCCTGGCCGCAGTCCAAAAAGGAAAAGCTCCCTTAGACCTGCTAACCGATTCCCTTCAGATTATCCAGAGAGAGGTTAGGCGGATAAAGCTGCATAATTCTAACTTACTGAAGTTAAACCATTATGCTAAATTTGGCTTTAGGTTGATTCCTGACCTCAACCAGACCATCGAAAATAGCCTCCGGTTTTTAAG
>DAOVGU010000173.1 GCA_030672255.1 bacterium | reverse complement strand
GGTGCCAGTGCGATGAATAAAGAGCACTGTTTGGCACGCCCGCCGAGATGTGAGGCGGGCCGGCTTGCCGAAGGCAAGGAGATTGTGAGCACCCTGCCTGACGAAGCGATAGCTGAGGAGACCGCAGTGATGCTCGCTATGAGATGCCTCCTCTGTCTGGGCATTCATACGGGGTCTAATGCCGCTTAAAGTAAACCTCCTCGCCTCTGTATTTAACACCGATACGAGGAGGTTTTCGTAGACGGCCTTGTTAGCGATGAGCGGGCACGGTGTCCGCCATTGGTTCAGTGGCGGACGAGCGAGGAGCAACGAGAGTGAAGATTTCCTCGCTGGGGAAATCGAGCGTGCCGTCGAGAAAACACTCCGAGTATATTATGAGAAGGAGAAAAAGGGAGGAGTTAGTCTTTTTTGTGATGTTCTTGCTCATTTTTTCCTTCTTCTGCCGCATTGTTACTCTTCAGGTCTTTGGTTGCCACGCCCTTAAGGAAAGAGCAAAAAAGGGACATTTAGCTTTGGTGAAACTTCCGACATTCCGGGGAGCTATCCTTGATCGGGAGGGAAGGAAATTGGCGATAAGCCTGTCGACAAGATCAACCTATCTTTCCCCTAAACTCCTTCCTGACCCTAAAGCCACGGTGAAGGTTCTTTCGGAATATCTGGGAGTGGATGAACCCTTGCTTCTTGAGAAAATAAACAGAAACCAAAATTTTGTCTGGGTAAAAAGGAAGGTGGAAAGGGAAGATTATGAGAAAATAAAAAAACTGCATTTGCCGGGCGTAGGTTTTTGCAAAGAGTTTAAAAGGGTTTACCCCAAAGGGATCTTAGCCAGCCATGTTTTAGGATTTGTCGATATTGATGGCAAGGGGCTGGAGGGTATAGAAAGGAAGAATAATAAACTCCTCAAGGGCGAATCCGGCTGGTATATCCTGATCAAGGATGCCAAGGGAAGAGTTATTCCTTCCCTGGAGAGGGAGAGAAAAAGGGCTCGCGAGGGGTTAAATCTTATCCTGACAATAGACGAAAGGATTCAGGAGATTGTGGAAGAGGAGTTAGAGAAGGTTTACAAAAAATTTAATGCTTCCTCGGCCACCGCCATTGTAATGGAGCCCTTTAGCGGGGAGATTTTAGGGCTTGCCAATCGCCCCACATTTAACCCAAATTTCCCGGGCTCATATCCGGCAGATTTTCGTCGCAACCGGGCAATTACCGATTTCTTTGAACCGGGTTCGGTGTTTAAGATAGTGACAGCAGCAGCGGCTTTAGAAGAAAAGGTGGTAGAACCAGAGGAGAGCATCTTCTGCGAGAATGGGAAATGGCTTTATCAGAAGCATTACCTCCATGATCATAAACCTCACAAGAATCTCTCTTTCCAGGAGGTGATTGCAAAATCAAGCAACATTGGTACAGTGAAGGTAGCGTTGAGGTTGGGGGAGAGAAAGGTTTACCAATATGCACGTAATTTTGGATTTGGAGAGAGAACCGGGATCGATCTGCCGGGTGAGGTAAGGGGAATCTTAAGACCTCCGCATAAATGGTCGAAATATTCTCTGGCGGCTATTCCCATCGGTCAGGAGGTAGCAGTAACTCCCATTCAGGCAATCTGTGCTTTAGCAGCAATTGCCAATGGTGGCTGGTACGTCAGACCCTATCTTTTAAAGGAGATTAAGGATAGTCAAGGAATATCTGTTCGGAAAATCAAACCCCAGGGAAGGCGGATCGTCTCAAAAAATACGGCGATGACCCTAACCTCTATCCTCAAGGAGGTAATTGAGGAAGGAGGAACAGGCCCTTTGGCCAGGGTTTATAACTATACTGTTGCGGGTAAGACAGGAACCGGTCAGAAGGTAGTTAATGGGCGTTACTCACATTCTAAATTTCTTTCCTCCTTTATTGGTTATGCACCCGCTGAGAATCCGAAGGTTATTGTTCTGGTGATGGTTGATGAACCAAAACCTCTCTACTACGGAAGTCTGGTTGCCGCTCCGGCATTTAGAGAGATAACGAGGAGAATCCTCTCATATTTAGAAGTTCCTCCAGATTATGAAGTTGAAAGAGTTAATCAAGGATTTAAAGGTTGAGAAAATTGCATTGCTCGCCAACCCGGATATTACCGGGCTCAGTTATGATTCCCGAAGGGTAAAGGAAGGCTATCTCTTTGTGGCCATCAGAGGTCTTAAAGACGATGGCCATCGCTACCTCAATGAGGCTCTTGAACATGGAGCAAGGGCGGTGGTAGTCGAGAAGGATACCCTTTTAACCCAAAAAAACATCGTAAAGCTCAGGGTGGAGAATTCTCGGCAGGCATTGGCTATTCTGGCGAGTAACTTCTACCACGCTCCCTCTGAACATCTCAAGGTTATTGGGGTTACCGGCACTAA
>DAOVGU010000023.1 GCA_030672255.1 bacterium | reverse complement strand
ACCAGAGTAATTAAAGAATCGTTGTTCCGAAGGTTAGATATCATTGACCTGTTGAACTTAAGTCTATTTAAGCTGCAAAAACTCAAAGAACCGTCTTATCAGATGGCACTATTTTAGTAAGCTTTTTATTGGACAGTAGTGTAGCAATATGCGTAATTAGTCTTCCAGGTTAAGCTTGTAGCAACTTGCGATACATCTTTGTTGTTCTTGCTCAATTACTCGCCATTGTTTCCATGTCCGAAGGAGAGCAATGGTTGATGAATTGCGTTGCTGTCTCTGAAGAAGCCTGAATATTATGCGCCATTGTGTCGCAAGCGAAGAAAAGCAATGGTGGTCATATCAACTTCAAAGGAGAATTCCGACACAATTCACTTTCATAAGAAGTATCGGTCAACAATTTTTGTTCGCCTCCTCGCTCATTTTTTAATACTTTCCTCAGTAAGAATATGAGGGGTGATAAAGATGAGAAGGTCAGTTTTACCTTCGGTGGTACTCCTCTTGCCAAAGAGGTAACCCAAAATCGGGATTCTGCTGAGAAAAGGAATCCCGGTATTCCCTTTAATTTTATCCTCTTTCAAAAGACCACCGATGACAAGTGTTTGCCCGTCCTTTATCCTCACCTGCGTTGTGGCCCGACGCGTGGAGGTGACGGGCCATTCAGCATCCTGAAAACTCACCCATTCTACAATTTCGCTCACATCAGGGGTAACCTCCATCGTAATGTAACCATCCCTATTAATGTGAGGAGTAACGGTAAGCTTAATCCCGATATCCTTTTCCTCATAGCCAGTGACCGTCCAGGCGCTTGTGCCTGCACCACGGTCCACCAGTTCATACCGGGCAATAGGGATAACCTTTCCCACGATGATCTCTGCTTCTTCATTATCGAGAACTGTAACTTGAGGGCTGGAGAGAAGGTTGCTTTTTCCACTCGTTTCTAAGGCCTCCAGGGTAGCGGTAAACTCGGAAAAGTCCAGGGTGCCAAAGGTAAAATCATCGGCATCGGGAGCCGGAAAGTCACTACCTTTAGTCCTAAACGGAAATTCTGTTGGTTTAACAGCACCGGTAGCACTGGCCTTAATGTTCCAGTTTATCCCCAAATCCATCCCTTCACTTAAGGTCACTTCAATAATCTTGGCATTAATCCTTACCTGGAAAGGAGCGGTATCAAGTTCCTTAATCAAGGAAGCAATACGCTCAAGACTCTCGGCGGTATCAATAATGATTAAAGTATCAGATTTTTTATCTGCTCCAGAACGATTGAGAACCTTTATTTTTCCATACCGAGAAATAAGAGGTTGTAAGGCTCCCACAACATCTCTGGTATTAAGATAGTTAAGGGTAAAGGCTTTTGCTATCAGAGGAGGTATTGGCTCAGGACCTATCTTGGAGAGGGAAATGACCTTAAGGATAGCCCCTTCCTGCCGATAGGTGTAGCCATTAACCTCCAGGATAGCTTTTAAGGCCTCTCTTACCGGAATATCAACAAAGGTTATCGTCACCATCCCTTCCACATCCTTTCCCGCGACAATATTTAATCCATACTCCTGGGAGAGAAGTCGCAGAACATCCTTAAGGTCAGCATTCTTCAAATCTAAATTTAAACACCTCTCAGGAGCCTCTACCTTTTCCTCTGTCCTTATAGTTGTCGCGGCCAAAGGTTGCGCCAAAATAAATAACAAAAAGACCAAAACCGCAAATCCTTTTTTACCCATTTAGAACACCTCTCTTATTTTTAAAATATGTTTCTCTGACCCTTTCTTCAAAATGACCCTGTCCTTTTCGATGGCAATGATTGTTTTTCCTTCAACAGTATCCCCTACCCGCAGAATCCTTCCATTAATGATCGCGGCCGCCCTTTTCTCACCCAGGAGGATGCCGGTGACAGAAAGAGGCTCTTCCTTTATTATCGGCACAATTTTAATGGGTTCTGGTTCGGGAGGCGGAGAAGGCTCTGGGGGCTTTGGCTCTTCTATTCTGACTACTTTTGTCTCCTCACTTGCCTTTCTTTCCACCTCTTCCCTTATTTCATTGATTCTGCCCATAATGGCAAAATAGGTAAGAACGATGGCAAGGATTAATAGAGAAGGAAAACTTGCCTTCATTTCCATCAATGCCTTCCATCTTTTTCTCTTTGTCTTTGGCTTAAGAAGATTAATTGTGCCAGGACTTTTTTGTGCCAGACCTATCCCTAAACTAAAGTGAGACTGCAGAGAGGATAGTTCCTTTCTTTGTTTTAGGGTTAAATTATCGCAATTCATCTTCTGAAGGGAATTGCCAACTTCTACCCTCTTTCCCAATTCCTCCGCGAGAAATTGAGCTAAATTCTTAAGTTGACAGCCTTCGCCACTTAAGATTATCTGTTCCACTCTTGTCCGGAATTGCTGGTTATAATAGGCAAAGGAACGCTCGATCTCATCCTTTAATCTCTCCAGAGCCGGTCGGAAAAATGGGGTATATTTCCCTTCCTTCATCAGATCTTCTTCTCTCAATAAATCTTCCGCTTCCTTAAACCCTAATCCCAGACCCCCGGCTAAAAGTTGCGTAACTGAATCCGAACCCAAAGAGGATATTCCTCTGCTCAGAACAACTCCCCCTCCTTTAAGAATGACGATATCTGTTCGTTCAGTTCCAACGTTAATCAGGGCGATGGCCTTATTATTTTTTGCTTTCTCCTCAAACGCCTTCGCTAAAGCAAGTGGAATAAGGGTAATCCTTTGAGGTTTCAGCCCGGCAGATTTAAGCAGAGAAAGATGATGAGCAATTAGCTCTTTCTCCGCTACCACCACCAAAAGATTTAATTTCTTTTGTCCCTTCTTATCGATAATCCTTCCCAAAATCTGGAAGTCAATTACCGTTTTCTCCGGCTCCATCGGAGAGATTTCTCTTACCCTCCAGCCAATCCCCTCTGCCAATTCAGCCTTTGACATCAGAGGAACCTGGATACAGCGGATAGTAACTGAAGGACCAGCGAGAAAGGCAGTCGCTCTTTTTGTGCGAATCTTCTTCTCCCGAAGAAGGTCTTTGATGGTCTCAACTATTGCTTTATCCTTCTCTTTAACCCGGGAGGGAATTTCCTTTAAACCAAAATTAAGCAGATACCTCTTTCCCCTACTTTCCTTTATCTGAACAAACTTTACTGCTCTGCTGCCAATATCAAGCCCTAAAATCGTTCCCATTCTGAATCCTTTGCCCTGTCATTCTGAGGCGTAGCCGAAGAATCTCGTAGTATAACAATGTAGGGGTTCAATTCATTGAACCCGAAACAACGGGCTTGATGAATCAAGCCCCTACTTTAACACCGAGATGCTTCATTGCATTCAGCATGACACATAAAACTTCTCAGAATGACACTATGCGTCAGTTTTTGGCTATTTCGCCACTCTCACCCTTATCTTTCTTTTAGTGCCATTAACTATTCCGGCAGAGGTTACCATTATATCATCTTGACTTCTATTGCTCAATATTACTGTGTATTCTCCAGTATAGGTATTATTTCCTACTTGATAGATCAAATTTCCATCTATACAAAGGTCTGTATCTGTCCAATCATCATCTAAGTTCAATTTCCAGATTGCTTTCTCTATCCCCGCCTCAGCGGTATATAATGCTCTTTTCCTATCCCTTTCTGCTCCCCCGGAGATGGTGGCGGTGCGGGTCAGAATTAATACAGCCGCTCCCAGAAAAAGCATCACCATCATCACCACTATCACCAAAATTGCCACCACCCCTTTTTTATCCATCTTATTCAAATTATTCAAATACCTCCTCCCAGTGATAGATATATGCTCCTGCCCTGCCTCCTGCTGTTCCCGGTAGACTATAGGTAACGGTAACACTATGAAGTTCAGGGGTATACTTTTTATCTTCTGTGGATAAATATGCTTTATACTGAAAATATCTATTATCAGAAACATCTATATCCTCTCCATCGCTATCGGTAAAGTAGTCATCTTCTTCGGTCGTGCCATTAGGACCAACAAAATCCCCAGTAGGTGGACTGGAAGAGCCAGAGCACACCCGAAATTTCAAATTACACACCCCTCTCTTGCAATGTTCCAAAATCTCCGATGCTGATAAAACCCGATTATAGATAGCCACTTCGTCTATTGTTCCATCAAAAAAATGTAAGTTCTGCCATTCTCCTATTGTCAAAGAAGAAGTTGTGCTATCAATTGGTCCATTTACGAAATTTGTTGATTTACTTAACTGGCCATTAATATAAAGTTTTACTGTATTTCCAGTTGTTGTGTCATATGTAGCAGCAACATGAGTCCATGTTCCTGTTGAAATAGTTACATCAGTAGAAAGTACACTAAAACGTCCATAGCCGGTCTCTGGGTCTTTTGCGTTAAAACGTAAAAAGCTTAATTTCCGCTCTGTTGATACAAAAAACCAGTAACCAAGAGATTTACTTACTATTGAATTTTGATTTACTGTTGATAATGTATCTGGTTTAATCCATGCCTCAATTGTAATTGTATTACGAATATTCAAGCTATTATCATTACCGCAATTTACATAATCATTAATGCCGTCAAATTTACCTCCGCTGGTATTGAATTTGCCGGTAGCAAATGCCACACCGCCGTGGCCTGTTCCATTGTTTTCGTTGCCTGAACTATCTGTCCAGTTATCGTCGTTCATATGCCAGAGACCCATCATTCCTGATTCTGGCTCTAACTCTTCTCCATAATTTGCGTCTTCCTCCCAACAAATTTTATTCCAGGAAACTAATTGCCCGGCATCCTTGACTGAAGAAACATAAGTTCCACTTGTTCTGTAAATGTCTATTGCTCCTGGGCCTTCTGGAGAACCTTCTTCATAATGCGTATGAATTTCCTCTTCGGTTAAAACCCGATTATAGATAGCGACTTCGTCTATTGTTCCATCAAAAAAATGTAAGTTTCCTCTATCTCCAATTAATAAATTATTAGATGAACTATCAATCGGCCCATTTAAACTTACGGCTCTATCAAATTGACCATTAATGTAGAAAGTTACTTCGTTTGGAACCGAATCATCATATGTTACCACAGCATGAGTCCAGGTTCCTGTAGGGATAGTTCCAGTACTACCCACGGCATCCCAAATCCCTTTGAAACGTAAAAAACCTAAAACCCCAGTATTTGCCAGGTAAAACCAGTAACCAGTAGCGTTATCGCTAGATCTATCAACAATTGAAGCCTGCTTAGTTGAAGGAGGTATTGTATCTGGTTTAATCCAAGCTTCTATACTAAGTGTATTTCTAAGGTTTAAACTCGCATCATTACCACAATTTACATAATCATTACTTCCATTAAAACTTCCACAGCGGCCATACTTACCACCGGCTACTGTAATTGCTCCATAAGCGATGCCATGATTGCCATTACCGGATGAATCAATTACTTCATCTGCTGTGCCATCCCAAGAAGCCTCATCCATATGATAGAGGACAACCAGACCTACTGTTTCATACTCTGTTTTAACCTCCTCTTCAGATAATGCTCGATTACAGACTTTCACCTCATCAATAAGACCATTTGCATATGAACCCTTATTATAGTGTGAGCCAATTAAAAGAGCAGTGTTTGATGTATGTCTTATTTTATCGTTTCTACCACTCGTAGCTGAACTATTAACCAAAGCACCATTGATATAAAATATAGGATCGTCTCCGTTAGTATGGATTATCGCAATATGAGAAAATCCATCATTTATACTACTGTTTGTCCTCCAGGTCCATTGGTCTTCTCCTCCAGAATACTCATAAATTCTAAAGTGTACTTTTCCTCCTGTATCAATATATACAGCTACAAAATGTGAATGGTCGTAATAATTTGCCCAGATATACAAGGTAGTATTTGGTGTAGGATTAACCCAGGCACTAATACTGATTGAATCATATTGTTCCAAATCAAGAGAGGGGTCAAAAGGTATTTCAACATAATCATTATTGCCATCAAAAGAGCCACAGTGACCTATCTTGCCATCGACAAATGTTACCCCACCATGCCCTGTTCCATCATTACCCTTACCGCTTGAATCTTCCCAGTTATCCTCCATCTTCCAGTAGCCGACAAGATTTGTTTCTGCTCTTGCTGATGAAATGGTCAGAAATAATATTAAACAGCTGACAGCCAATAGCTGAAGGCCAATGGCTGAAAACTCTTTTGACTTTTTCCTCATCTTATGCTATTCTTATTCTTGGAGGTGAGCAAAGATGCAAAAACAATCACTAAATAATTCATTAGAGCAGATAAATTTGATGAAAAAACGGGTTGAATTCTTGATTGGCGGTAGAATTTATGACCGTAAAAAAATGGCAGAAGCCTCTTGCAATATTGATAAATTACGGCGTAAAGTTTCTGGCTTAAGTAGCACAGAAATAATTCGCAAATTTCGGGGAAAAATCTAATGGTATTAGATGCTTCAGTAATACTTAAGTGGTTTATGGAGGAACGGGGGTCTGAGAAGGCAAACATTCTTAAAGAAGACCATGTTGCAGGGAAATTTAGTATCACTGTTCCTGATATTCTCATATATGAAGTTGGAAATGCTCTCAGATATGAACCAGAATTTTCATTTAAAGAGGTCAACTCCTCTATTGGACAATTATATGAGTTAAACTTAAATATTATTGCTCCTTTACCAGACATAGCTAATTTGACCACTGAAATTGCTTATCAAAAAGAGATCACCTTCTATGATGCTTCCTATGTTGCTCTTGCCCAAGAGTTGGACTTCCAATATGTAACCGCTGATGAAAAACTCTATAATAAATTAAGAGAGCTTCCATTTACAACCCTTTTAGCCGATATAAAAATCCGCTGATATCTAACATCCTTTTTACCTATTCCCCTGGCTGAAAACTCTTTTGACCTCTTCCTCATCTTATGCTACTTATGGGGATGCGCAAGTCCAACATAGTCATCTTCCCAAATTGTACTATTATTATAATAGGTTCCAGTCTCAAAATCGCTCTTTGTTAAATCATTGAATCCAACTGCTTCTTTAATCTCCTCTTCAGATAAAGCCCGGTTATATATCTTTACCTTATCAATAAGACCGGCGAAATATTTAGTCACAGCGCACCACTTGAGTCTTCCCATCTCTACACTATCCGATGTATCAGCCCACCTAGTAGGAGGAGTTCCCCCTGAAGAACTACTGGTCGATAATTTTACTCCGTTTCTATAAAGTTTTATCTTCAAAGGATTGAGTTCCACAACAGCTGCTACGTGATGCCAATTTCCCAGCCAATCATCAAAAGATTCAGAGACAACTGTAACATAATTATCACCACCAGGATCTCTTGCATGAAGGCTGAAGTTATTATCAGAATAAAAACGAAATTCGAAGACACAACCTGTAGATACACCCTTACTAGCAAGCCCAACTGTTCCGCTATTGCCCCAAGATTTTATCCACATAGAAATTGTCATATTCGAAGATAAACCATCAAACGGATCATCCATATCTCCAATCCTAACATAATCATTGTCTTCATCATTAAACCTGCCACAGCGACCAATTATTCCATTGGCTACTGTAGTTGCTTCTCCATACGCAGTGCCATGATTGCCCTGACCGGATGAATCAATTACTTCATCAGCAGTGCCATCCCAGGAAGCCTCATCCATCTTCCAGTAGCCGACCAAACCAGTTTCTGCTTCCTCGCCTGGTAACTCTTTTCTTAAGGTAATGACGTTCTCTAAACTGAATTCCTGACTATCTTTTTTCAGTCCTAACAGAATCTTGACTATTTTGATGCTGTTGCGTTTTGTCTGGGTGCTGGTATCGGTCATCTCGCTGTGATTTCCATCATAATAACTAATAACAAAGGTATCGGTATTGCATTCATCAACCAATTGGTGGCTAATTCCATTAACCTCTGAGGTTATTTTATCGTTGGGATTGCCTGTCCAGGAGATTTTTGTGCGGCGAATATTATTGGAAACATGCACCTCATCCACTACTCCAGAAAAAGATGAGATGCCTTCACCAGAAATCTCTTTTCCAATATATAAATTCCCTGAGACAGGAAATGTAGGAGTAGGAGTATCCCTTGTGGCAATGTTTTTCCCGTTGATATAAAGGTTTAATTTTTCTTCGGATTTCCCATTCTTATCATAGGTAAGAGCAACGTTTGTCCAGGTACTGTTATTTCTGACAATTTTATTTGCACTTTTAATCTCATGCCAATCACCAGAATAGTAAATACCTCCTACCAAATAATCAGAATCGTTAAGATAAAGACGGCAGGCTTGCTCTATCTGCATAATCATTCTGTTGTTACTTCCACTAACTGGCTGTATCCATGCTTCCAAGGCGAATTTATCATCAAGATTAAAGTTCCCGCAGTCTATATAGTCACCATCGCCATCAAACTTTCCACCCTTACCGGATTCACCATCATCGGTGAAGGTAGCATCTCCAGAAGCATCGCCATCATGAGCATTAGTGCTATCATCCCAGTCACCTTCCATATGGTAGAGAGCTATTGTATAATCATCTCGGGTGGGAGTAATTTTAGGTAAAGGAGAAAATTCTATGGTATTATC
>DAOVGU010000185.1 GCA_030672255.1 bacterium | reverse complement strand
TCTTTTCATTATTTTTTCTGCCGGAAGGTAATGTTTGTGAAGTATGCGAAGGCTTTCTTTATATTTCCGGGAGGATTCGGAACCCTGGATGAATTTTTTGAATCAACCGGACTTATCCAGACGCAAAGAATTAACCCATTTCCTGTAATTCTGATCGGAAAGAAATACTGGCAGAAATTACTTGGTTGGTTCCAGAGATCGTTAGTATCTGGTGGGTATATCGCTGCAGAAGATATGAAGATCTTCCATATCGTGGAGGAACCAGAGGAAGCAATAGATGTTCTGAGGAAATACTATCAATAGTTCACTTATCAAACCATCCTCTCTCCTCCAATTCTGTAATATTTCTGGGGAAGGATTTCGCTATCGTTTCCAGAACACATTTCATTAAAGAGACAGCCCACATCTCAGGGATACCCTTAATGATTGCTGCGCGCCCTTTTCCTTTTTTATCTATCTCCTTATTAATCTTATCTACAATCGAATTTAAATGTCCAGAGATAAAATTAACGGTCTTAGTCTCATTCTTATAGGTATATTCCAATGCTCGCAGACCATACTTTTGAAATAACATTTTGAGATAATCAATCTGCGTCTCTTCAAAACCCTCAAGTTGCCTGCTAACAAGAGCAGAGGGAGTAATAACCAGGGGTTTTTCCACTACTACCTTTCCTTCTCTCACCTCGATCAGGGTATCCTTGATCAACTCTGTGGTGAGATAATAATCAACATTAGTAGGAGAGAAGGTATATAAGGTTTGACTTACCGGCCTTAAGATTTCGGTTTTCTTCAATGCTTCTTCAAATTTCTTATATTTATCCATTGTCGGTTTAGAAACGCTCAATAAATTGAGCAACTACATTTCATTGTTTTGTTTCTTGTAGTTGCCTGATTTATCAGGCAGTAGTTATGTGGAGCGGGAGGGAGTTGAACCCTCATCTCTGGAGTGCGATTCCAGTATTCTCCCATTGAACTACTGCCCCTTTTTAAAATATAATTATGAAACCACAGATTACACTGATTAACACAGATGACAGCGCAGTCTGTCATTGCGAGCGATAGCGAAGCAATCTCAAGAAGTGTGAGATTGCCACGTCGTCCGCTTCAGGCGGACTCCTCGCAATGACATTTCTGTGAAATCTTGTGGTTAAAAAAGGAAATCCCTCTACAGTTAAATTATAACAGAATTAAAGGATGATAGCAAACTTGCGATTGTTAATTTCTTATGATATAATTGTTTCTCAAAAAAATTTATGCGGACAGCGGTTTTAGAAGAAATAGAGAAATTAGAAGTAAAGGAGGTTCCGGAGCCTATCCTCGAGGAAGGGGAGATTCTCATTCAGGTGAAGTCCTGCGCTATCTGCGGGACAGATGTTAAGGTCTTTCATCACGGACATAAACATATCCGTTTTCCCCGCATCACCGGACATGAGGTGAGTGGGGTTATTGTTGCCCTTGGTAAAAATGTTGAAGGATATAGGAAAGGGGAAAGGGTAGCGGTATCTCCTGCTATTCCTTGCGGAAGATGCTATTATTGTCGCCGGGGAATAGAAGCGATGTGCGATAAGCTTACCGCAATTGGTTACCATTACGATGGGGGATTTGCTCAATTTATGAAGGTTCCCAGATTAGCGGTGAGAAATGGTTGTGTCAATCCCATTCCCGAGAATCTCTCCTTTGAAGAAGCTTCTCTTGCCGAACCTTTAGCCTGCGTTATTAATGGTCAGGAATTGTCAAAAGTGGGATTGGGTGATATAGTAGTAATTCTTGGCGCGGGTCCAATTGGCTGTTTCCATAGCGAACTGGCAAGAATAAAAGGGGCAAAAAAGGTGATTTTAGCCGAAATTTCTCCCGAGCGTTTGAAGAGAGCAAAATTCACTAAGAGCAATATCTACGTTAATCTTGATAAAGAGAATTTGCGACAAAGAGTGCTTGAGGAGACAGAAGGAAGAGGAGCGGATAAAGTTATTGTGGCGGTTGGTTCTAAAAAGGCACAGGAAGATTCCTTAAGGATTGTTGCCAAATGCGGGATAGTAAACTTCTTCGGGGGACTACCCAAGGATAAACCCACCATTAATTTTGATAGTAATCTTCTTCATTACAGAGAATTCTATGTTGTGGGAACACATGGTTCTGCGCCAAGGCATAATCAACTTGCTTTAAATGTCTTAGGAAATAGAAGAATTGATGCGAAGAACTATATCACAGAAAAATTACCTTTGACAGAAATTAAGAAAGGATTGCAGATCGCTGAGGAAAGA
This sequence comes from bacterium, assembly GCA_030672255.1. GTDB lineage: Bacteria > Ratteibacteria > UBA8468 > UBA8468 > UBA8468 > DAOVGU01. Next base: position 2,065 of record DAOVGU010000185.1, on the reverse strand, counting down.
AAGGGTTTAAAAATTATTATCCAGCCATGAAGAAGGAAGAGGCAATTTTTCTCCTCAAGCAGATGATGCAGATCAGGCAGTTTGAGGACAAAATCTGGGAACTCCTCAGTAAGAACATTGCTCAGGGAGGCTCTCACCTATATGCCGGAGAAGAGGCAGTGGCGGTAGGGGCAATCTCCATTTTGCATCCCGATGACTACATTACCTCTACCCATCGGGGTCATGGCCATGCGATTGCAAAGGGAGGGAAACTACCTGAACTGATGGCCGAAATCCTGGGAAAAGCAACCGGAGTTTGCAAAGGAAAGGGCGGCTCTCTTCATCTGGCTGACCTTTCTCAAGGCAATTTAGGGGCTAATGGCGTGGTGGGAGGCAGTCTGGGAATAGCCACTGGAGCGGGACTTTCGGTTAAATTAAGGAAGGCAAAGCAGGTTGTAATCTGCTTTTTTGGCGATGGGGCGACAAATCAGGGAATCTTTCATGAATCTCTGAATATGGCTTCCAAATGGCGCTTGCCGGTGATTTATCTCTGCGAGAATAATCTTTATGGAATGTCGGTCTCGGTAAAGAGGGCCTCGGCTGTGGAGGATTTAACCAAAAAGGCGCTTGCCTATGGTATGCCGGCGGAGAATGTGGACGGGATGGACATCTTGATGGTAAGAAAAGTTGTAAAGAAATGGGTAGACTTTGCCCGGGAGGGGAAAGGACCAGCTCTTTTAATTTGCAATACCTATCGTTACTATGGTCATAGTAGAAGCGATGCTAAGGTCTACCGCAGCCGGGAGGAAGAAGATCTCTGGAGGCAAAGGGATCCGATTATCCTTTTTAGTAAAAGGCTGATTAAAGAAGGTATTTTGAAGGAAGAAGAAATAAAGGACTTAGAGAAGAAGGTTACTGAAGAGATTGAAGAGGCAACAAGATTTGCCATGGAGAGTCCTTTACCAGAATCATCTGCGTTATACGAGGATTTATATGCATAACAGAGAGATTACCTACCGGCAGGCATTGCACGAAGCATTGACCGAGGAGATGGAAAGGGATGGAAAGGTCTTTTTGATGGGAGAGGATATTGGTCCCTATGGTGGCGCATATGGAGCTACCAAAGGACTGATAGAGAAATTTGGGGAAGAGCGAGTGAGAGATACCGCCATATCGGAAGCCGCGATCATTGGCGCAGGTCTCGGAGCAGCAATGACCGGGATGCGACCGGTGGTGGAAATCATGTACATTGATTTTATTGGAATCTGCATGGGTCAGATAAATAATCAGGTGGCAAAAATCAGGTATATGTTCGGGGGGAAGGCAAAGGTTCCTTTAGTCATCAGAACCGAAGGAGGAGCAGGAAGAACCTTAGGCGCTCATCATTCTCAGAGTTTGGAGGCCTGGTTTATGCATATCCCCGGGATAAGAGTGGTGATGCCTGCTACCCCTTACGACGCCAAAGGACTTCTTAAAACCTCTATCAGAAATGATAACCCAACACTCTTTATTGAACATAAAATGCTCTATAATACAAAAGGGCAGGTTCCTAAAAGTGAGTATTTAGTCCCTCTCGGAGAGGCAGAAGTAAAACGGAAGGGGAGCAATATTAGTCTTATAACCTATTCGCGAATGCTTCTTTATTCTCTGGAGGCAGCAGAGGAATTAGAAAGACAAGGAATCAGCGTGGAGGTGATTGATCTGCGAACTCTTTTTCCCTTAGACATTAAAACAATCACAGAATCAATAAAAAAGACCAACCGGGCGGTGATTGTAGAGGAGGATTGTAAAACCGGGGGAGCAGGGGCAGAGATTGGAATGCAAATTATGGAAAATAGCTTCAATTGGCTTGATGCTCCTATTAAGAGGGTAGCTGGGGCCGATGTTCCCATGCCCAAAAGTTCGATTTTAGAAAAATTAGCCATTCCCAGTAAAGAAGATATTGTTAAAGCGATAAAGGAAACATTAAGATAGAAAGGAGGGGTGAGGGGTGAAAAATTGAAAAAAAAAAAATGTATTATATTAAAAAAAAAAAAAAAATATTTTAATTTTTTTACCAGAACAAACAAAAAAAAAAAAATTAATT
>DAOVGU010000021.1 GCA_030672255.1 bacterium | reverse complement strand
CAAGCAGCTATTTTTTGGTAACGGGGGATTTCTTTTTCTTTATTTTTTAGTCATTTTCCGCGACGGAATAATAGTTTTAAGAAATAGCCTTTCTTCAGTTTTAATACAAGTTGTCTATCTTTTGTCTATTTTAGCAAATTTAATTTCCCATTCCTTAATCTGATTATAAAGATGATGAAGATCTATAGAAAATGGATTTTAGTATCTGCTAATCTTATTTTAAAACAATGTCTGCTGCTGCTCTTCTCCTAAAGGAATTTCAACTTTCCCGTATTCTCCATCGTATCCCGGGGAAAAATTTACCTTCTCCTCTCTCACCTTGATGATGCTCTCGGCGATCTGATAAGGAATACTCTTCTTAAGTTCGTCCTCAGGGATTTCCAAAAGCACCCTGAATTCGCTGCCCACCTGATTAACAATCTGTAAATACTGGTTTTGGACCGTCTCCGAGGAGACCCCCTTTTTTAAAGCCGAGGCGATAATCTGCTCTAAAGGAATGAGATGCTTGTAGCCGATGGAAGAGTCGGGAATAAATCCTTTTCCTCGATCGGCAAGATCAACTATCCGGTGCATCACGCCAATTGTAACCTTTCTTCCACAGATTGGACAGCGATTTTCATTACCCTTTGCCTCCTCAGGGGAAAGGCAGGCTTGACAATTCCGGTGGCCATCGAAATGGTATTTTCCTTCCTCGGGAAAATATTCTACGGTATAGAGAAATTTTTCCTTATCCTTCCTTTTAAGGACCTCCACTATCTCCGGATAATTAAGAGGTTCTTTAAAGACATTCGCCTCCCGACCGATTCGGCCGGGAGAGTGGGCATCGGAGTTAGAGATAAGGGTAAAGGAATCAAGGGCGGAAAGCCGCCAGTTCATCGGAGGATCACTGGAAAGTCCGGTCTCTAAAGCAAAGATATTTTCTGTCTCCTCCCCGTAACATTCAGCGATATCATCAAATCCAGAGTTTGCTCCAAAGAGGGAGAAATGGGGAGTCCAGATATGGGCGGGAACGACAAAACCAGCGATGTCGATATCCTTCACAACTTTTACCAGATTCTTTGCTTCTAACTGAAGAATTGGTCTGCCATCGGCTCCCAATTCCCCAAACCTTTCCAATTTTTCATTCAGTTTAATGACCTTCTCCAGAGAGGAAAGAAAGATTACATTGTGAATCTTCTTGATCTTTCCCCCTTTGGCAAAGATATTGCAGACCTCGGTAGTAAGAATAAATCTAACTCCATTGTATTCGTAGACACCTTCATCCTTTGGCTTTAGTTTTCTCTTTAACTCCTCAAACCAGATTGGGTGTGTGAAGTCTCCCGTGCCCAAAAGACTGATTCCCTTTCTCTTTGCCCAGAGGGAAAGGCTTTCCAAATCCATATTCGAAGATGTTGCCCGGGAATACTTGGTATGCAGATGAAAATCACAGATAAAAGCCATAGTTTAGTTATTATATCATAATTGACAGAAAGATGAAAAATAGGTTAAAGTTAATTGTCCCTTAGCGGACAAGGAGGTAGGATGCCAATACAAAAGAGAATTTTGGTGGTGGATGACGAACCAGATGTGGTGAAAACCTTAAGTAAGGCGCTTCGACGTCAGGGTTTTGATGTGGTCAGTGCTGCCGATGGGGAGCAGGCATTGGAGAGAGTGAAGGATTCCCATCCCGACCTGGTGATCCTTGATATTCAGATGCCAAAGCTCGATGGAATTGAGGTTCTGCAGAGGATTAAGGGAGATTCCCAGACAATGGCTTTACCGGTAATTATGCTTACCGCCAGAGCAGGGGATGAGGATATGCTTAAAGGCTATAAATATGGCGCCAACTACTATATTCCCAAACCATTCAAGATTGCTGATGTCCTGGATGGAATCAAGATGATGTTTCAATCCATAGAGGAAGAGAAATCGCGGCGCTTTAAGATTTAGTATTATAGGGGAGGGTAATGGTAAAGGTCGTTCCCTTCCCTACTTCTGAGGCAACCTCAATCTTTCCTCTCTGTTCCTTTACAATCTTTTCCGTCACCGCCAGTCCAATACCTGTGCCTTTAGAGCCCTTTGTGCTATAAAAGAAATTAAAGATTTCCTTAATCTGCTCTTCTGGGATACCGCAACCAGTATCGCTAACGATAATCTGAAAGAGTTTCTTTTTCTTCTCTAAGTGGGTTGTTATTTCTACCTTCCCCCCTCTTCCTTTTAAGGCATCAAGGCTATTTCCAACTAAATTTAATAAGACCCTCTCAATCCCTGAAGTATCAATTAATACCCGCTCCAACTGATGGTCCAGGTTAGTGAGCAACCTAACATTTTCGAGCTTTGCGCGCTCCTGGTGAGAAGCAACAACCTGCTCTGCTATCTTATTGAGATTTGCCAGTTGATACAGGGGTTTACGCTGTTTGGAATAATTCAACATATCAAGCACCAGGTCGGAAACCTTCTCCATATTCTTATCCACCATCTTCCAACCATTGGCAAAAGTTTCTTGGTCACTATCTTCCAGGCCCATATGAACCGTCTCCTTTCCCATCTCGATGCTGGTCAAAAGGTTTTTGATGTAATGGGAGAGGCTGGTGACCGTCTGACCCACGGCTGCTAAACGCTCTGCCTTCAGGTTGGCTAGATACAACTGAGCATTTTCAATCGCCACCGCTGCCTGACCAGCAATAATCTGGATTAATCTGAGATCCTGCTTATCAAATGACCTTCCATTCTTCTTATTCAATACTTCAAGGACACCTAACAACTTACCCTTTCGTTTCAGGGGGACAGTCAGAATAGATTTAGTTTTAAATCCACTCCTACTATCCGCCTCTTTATAGAAATGAGGGTCTTTGGTAACATCAGGGATATTAAGCGCTTTGTCCATTTTAGCTGCGGTCCCGGCAATCCCCTCTCCCAATTTTAATCTTATCTTTTTTACTTTTTCCCCCTTTTTCCCCAGGGCCACCTCAAAGAAGAGTTCTTTACTTTTGGGGTCATAGAGCATCAGAGAACTGGCCTCCGCCTTCATTATCCTCTTACTCTCTTTCATAATCAGGTCAAGAAGCCGATGCAAATTGCTGATCGAGGCAATAAACTTATTTACCCGAGAGAGAGCCTCAATCTCCCTTTTTAAGACGGTCTTTCTTTTTGCCATTTATATCTTTTAACCACGAGATTTCACAGAGATGTCATTGCGACACTGAGTGAAACGAAGGGGAAGCAATCTCATAAGAAGTAAGGGATTGCCACCCCTGCTTCCGCAGGGGCAGGCTGAACCGATTCTGGTGGAGTCGCAATGACAGCAACGCTGTCATCTGTGTTAATCTGCGTGTATCTGTGGTTTCATTTTACCTTTAAAGATGAAGAGAAAGCCCCAAATAATCTTCTTTTAACCCCCGGAGATGCTTTTAGTTTTTCTGCCGTAATCTTGAGTTCTCTATTAGGGCTAATAATCATAAAATTGGTATACCCTATTTCGTGAAAGAATCCGGTTAGTCCGGTTCTGATTCCATAGCTTAAGCGGTAGGTGCCAAGCGGCAACCTTGTTCTTAAGTAGCATTTCTCTTCCTTAATGATAGCAAAGAGACTATCGGGAAAGTAAAGGGCTTTTGCCACCTTTTTTGTTTTCAGGTCTAAAACCGGCTCCCCGGCAAGCCTCATCTGGGTTGGATTAGCGGAGCCCCAGCAACCGCTAAAACTTAATTTTAAGGAAAGGCGCTTCCTTTCTTCTCGTCCACTGGACGAGAACTCTTTATCGATAATAATCTCTTTACAGAAAGGATATACCAGGGTGCCAAAGAGGAAATCTGTCGGAACAACAATCTTTCTTCCTCTTGGCTCATCAGTAAACCAGGGGTCGGTTAATTCAGAAAACTGTCTATAAGAGAAGCGCTTTTTGTTGGCATCAAATGTTGTATCGATTGCCCACCACTTTTGAGCGAAGAAGACCTGACCGAAGGCATGACCGGGCTCTCCCTTCTGCTTGAAATCGGAAAGGACTCGCGCCGGAATTTTTACCGCCCTTAACATCGCTACCGTTAAGAAAGCCGCATCGCTACACCATCCTCTTTTAGAGTGAAAAAGGGTAGCGATATTGCTGCGATCAGCACTGAAAACGATGGGAATTCCCATCCCAAGTTCCTTGAGAGCATCTACATCATAGTCTTTTGAACTCCCCACCCAGTTGGCGATGGCTTCCGCTTTCTTCCCATTATTTGACCACATTTTGGCAATCTCGGCCGCTTTCTCCTTCAGGGGTAAATAGTTAACATCTTTTAGATACTTCTCCGGTTCATCAGAGGCGAAAAGGTTATAAACCTTTATCCCTTCGGCTAAAGAGCTCTTTGAGAAAGAAGAAATGAACAGTAAAATCAATAAGAAATGGTGACCGAATCCCTTTTTATTCCTATCCATGGTTTTCCCTCACCTCCCGAGCGGGTGATTTTTATGGCAAGATTTCCATCCTCGGGCAGGAGAAATTTATTAATCTCAATGATAAAAGGAGCTTTACTTTCAACGCTTTGTCTTAAATTCCTGACGATGGAATAGTCCCAGTATTCTCTCTCCTGAGCACCCCAATACCTTTTACTCTTTATCCTTCCCACATTGACAAGGACGTTATGGGAGATTTCCGTCTCCTTCCCATCTTTATCCACCTTAATTACTAAAAGTCCAATCTCTATCTTAATCTTGGTTTTAACCTCATTTTTATTAAGGCCGATAAAGGTCCATCTTCCATATTCATTCTCTGAACCAGCCAGCCAGCACCATTCCTTATACCAATCCCCATTGGATTTAAAACTATAAGCAGAAATTTCTTCTGCGGAAATAGCTCTGGGCAGGGTTAAAATTAGAACAAACCACAGATAGACACAGGTAACGAAGTCATTGCGAGTGAAACGAAGCAATCTCATGAAGTGAGGGATTGCCACGTCGTCCGCCACTGAACCAATGGCGAACTCCTCGCAATGACATTTCTGCGAAATCTGTGGTTTCATTTATTTTTTAACATTAGTAATTGCCAGACCAATAGTTACCGCCGCTATCAGGAAGAGCCCTTTACTTACGGTAGGCAAAATTTCATTGACTGTCGCTACTAACCGCCAGGTATTCAGAAGAGAAATACCCTTTGCTACCAAGACTAAACTGATAACCAGCCAGAGGAACATGGCAGTCCGTCTTTTATTTTTAACCGAGCGAAGAAGCAAGAAAATAATTACCACCCAGAGAAACCAGGAGAGTCGTTGCCAGTTATTTAGGGAGTAAAAGTAGGAAAAGAAGCCAATAAAAGGTTCGAAAATATAATGACTCGGGGAGTAAAATTTCTGAGGCAAGGCAATAACTCTGAAACGGGAATTTTCTCTTCTCCGTAGGGCATCAAGAATTACCTTTTCTCGCACTCTTTTATCCAACCGTTCCCAGTTGTCTGTCTTAAAACCTGTCCAAGTATTACAGAAAGAGCCCCAGCCATGCCAGTTACTGCCGCCAACCATCACCAGATTCTTTTTTTTGCAGAGATTGATTATTTCTTTTCTTAATTCCGGTTTAAGAGGACGAGAGGAAGTTCCGGCAATCTCAAACCCATCAACCCCGGCTTTAGCTAAATCTTCTAAGGATAATGGCGGTCTTCTCTTCCCCCAATAATGGGGAACAATAACTGCTCCTTTTTGACGGTGAACAGCTCTTATTAAATCAGCCAAATTTTTATATTGACCTTTATCGATATCTTCTTTAATTCCTAAAAGATTAAGATGACTTCCCTTAAAATTTACCTCCTCTCCGGCAATTACTAATGCATCAAAAGAATTTCTTCGGAGCATCTCTCCTTGAGCAACCGGGGCCGCTCCAATCCAGCTATGTTCCGTGGTTGCCCAACCATCAAAACCGCAATTAAGATGCCAGAGGATACTTCTCTCTAAAGTGGCACTACCATCATGGGAATAAATCGTATGGGAATGAAGGTCAAGTAAAATTTCATTTGGGTCTTCCGATTTAAGACGATATTCTGGCAAAGGAAAAAGAAGAAGATAAAGGACAAAAAGGAGAAAGGAGACAATAACAACAACTATTCCGCGAAATAGAAGTACTATTTTTTTAAAAACTGGACATTTTAATTTAATGAGAGCAAAAACGAGCCAGATGACTAAAAGCCAGATTAACCAGGAGGAAAGCTGCAATTTTGGCTGAGTAAAATTAAAAAAATAAAAGGGAAAGTCAAGAAATGGAGCAAAAATTTGGGTTGAGAGAGGAGTGATTAGGCGAATAGAAGTTGCCTCTATTCCTTTCTCAACATCAATCAATCTGCGGGGAGAGTGGGGGAGAGAGAAAAGAATAAAAAGTCCAACAAAGATAATAAAAAACCACCAGATTCTCTTTCTTTTCATTTTTT
>DAOVGU010000226.1 GCA_030672255.1 bacterium | reverse complement strand
AGTTAAAATAAAGGGAGGATTCCTTTAATCGCTTAAGATGAGAATTCAAAAGAAAAAATCCGGTTTTTTTCGACCAGAGCATTGTCTCAATTAACTGAAAATCAGGCCGGGGATTCACCAGAAACTCTGCCTTTAATTTGCATTCTTGATACTCCGCAGACCCATCCGAATCATAAACAATGCCACTTCCAACTCCCATCTCCCCTCTTTTGCCTTCAAGAAGTACGGTGCGGATTGCTACATTGAATATCGCTTTTTTCTCGGGCGTGAAAAAACCAATTGCGCCGGTGTAGACCTTCCGTTCCTCCTTTTCCAGTTGTTTGATGATTTGCATCGTCCTTATTTTTGGGGCTCCGGTGACTGAGCCGGAAGGGAAAATGGCGCAAAATAATTGATGGAGCGAGAGATTCTTTTTTAATATACTTTTAACCGCCGAGGTCATCTGAAAAAGGGTTTCGTACTTCTCAACGGTAAAAATACGCGGCACCCTGACACTACCTGTTTGAGAGACCACTCCCAGGTCATTGCGGAGCAAATCGACAATCATTATATTTTCCGCATTATTCTTTTCGTCATACTTCAATCTATTTCTATTTATCCGGTCCTCTTTAATATTTGCTCCTCTATCAATCGTTCCTTTCATCGGTTTAACCCGGATAGCAGAGCCTTTCTTTCTAAAGAATAACTCCGGGGAGAAGGAAAGGATTTTAAAATTTTTTGTTTTTATAAAGGCGCTATAGGAAACTGACTGATTATTGCGCAGGGTACGATATAGTTGGTAGGGCGAACCTTTAAAATCAAACTTGTACTTCATCGTATAATTGACCTGATAGGTTTCTCCCGCCCGGATGAACTCTTTTATCCTGTTAATAGAGTCAAGATAATCTTTTCTGCTGATATTTAATCTGAGATTCTTTATCTGGTAGTTATCCCCAGAGGTCATTGCGAGGGGCAAAGTCCCGTGGCAATTCCTTTTAATGTCATTCCCGCAATCAGTAAGCGGGAATCCAACTTCTTGTAGATTCCTGCTTCCGCAGGAATGACATTCTCCGTCGGATTGCTTCACTTCATTCGCAATGACAGGCGAAAATGTATTTCTTCGGTGGTCAAAAATAATTGGTGACTCAAAAATACCAAGCCAGATAAGAGGAAATTTATAGTGGCTTCTTGCCTGATATAAATTCTCAAAACCATATCCTAACTCATAGGAGAAAAAACCGCTCGCATAGTAACCTTTATTCAAATAACTCTCCAGTTGGACAAAAGCATCCTTTATTTCTTCTATTTTGTAACACTCAATGAAATTAACCGGATGGACAAAAATATAGGAAAATCGATTTGCAGAATCCCTTCTTGCGGTTTCTAAAAAAACGAACGTCTTCTTTCTTTTTAGCCAATTAAGAAGTTTTAAAATTGATAAATCTTTTCTCTGGGGATTGCCACGGCCTTCGGCCTCGCAACGACTACGTCGGATTGCCACGTCGCTATCGCTCCTCGCAATGACTACTTTGGATTGCCTCAATAACTTCCACCGCTCTTTTCACCTCTTTGACATCATGGACCCTTAAGATTTCAGCACCATTAAGGAGACAGACAGAGATTGCGGCTAATGTTCCTTCTAACCTTTCTGTCACCGGTAGATTAAGGATATTGCCGATGAATGATTTACGGGAGGGACCAATCAGGATGGGTTTGCCTAAAGACCTGAATTTCTTCAGATACTTAATAATTAAGAGGTTATGCTCGGTTGTCTTTCCAAAGCCAATTCCAGGGTCAATAATGATTTTGTCTGGTTTGATTCCATTCTTTTCAGCAAACTTGATACGGCGGGCTAAAAACTGATAAATCTCCCGAACCACATCCTTATAATGAGGATGTTTTTGCATTGTCCTCGGGTTTCCCTTCATATGCATCAATACTATCGGGACATCATATTGCCTGGCTATCTTTACCATGCGCTTATCCATCCTGAGGGCAGAGATATCATTAATCATCCTTGCCCCAGCCTTTAGGGCGCTCTCGGCAACTTTGCTCTTATAGGTATCGATTGAGATGGGAATTTCAATTTTCTTTTTTAGAGCTTTAATTACCGGAATCACTCTTTTTAGTTCTTCCTTGAGAGTCACAGGCTTTGCCCCCGGTCGGGAAGACTCCCCTCCAATATCAATGATGTCAGCCCCCTCCCCTGCTAATTTCAGACCCTGGTTGATAGCTAATTCCTGTTTTTTATATCTTCCTCCATCATAGAAAGAATCAGAGGTTACATTGACAATCCCCATAATTTTTGACTTTTTCATTTTTCCATTAATCAACATCCTCATTCCTAAAAAACAGGGGATTTGTCCAGGCTTTTCTACCCAGGGTATCTACACACTCAATTCTGATGTATTTCTCATTTCCTTTAATCTCATATTCTGCCTGATTCATCGTAGCAGAAGCAGTCAATCTTTTTCCTTTAGCAGGGGAAGCAACAAAGGTAATGGAAGAAACTGGCGATGTTTCAACCTTTACCACCCCATTTTCCACAGATAGGCTCTTAATTGAAGGGCCGCAGGATGAATAAAATAATCCTTTCTTAATAGAATTCATTATTGCTTCTCTATTAAGCAAATTCGCTTTTACCATTATCCAGCTTTTTCCCATATCCATCGGGCGGTATTTTTGGTCAGAGTAATGGTGAGCGTCATCTACAGCAAAACCAAAGATTTGCTTATCTTTTACTAAAAGGTTATCCCAGTGGATAGAAGATTCGCCTCTCCCCACTGCATAAAGACAGTCGCTATTGAAAACCTCTATTCCTAAATACCCTTCGAGGGGTAAGATATCAAGAAAGGTTAATCCTGACCAATAAGGATGGGCTATAATGGCTTCTCCCTTTTCTTTTCTTATTCGGTTAATAATTTCCTGAACGGTAATTTCCTCTTTATTTGTAAACACTATTTCTTTTTTTATGTTCAGGGCTATGATGTGAAATGATGTGCCTACTGCAGACTTTCCTCCATCTATCTCCTCCCCTGGTATCAAGCATATACCCTTTTTCTTTAATTCCTCACTATAAGTCAACTTATTATGGTCGGTAAGAGAAAGAAAATCATATCCTTTCTGGCGGTATAAAGAAAGCACTTCTCGGGGAGAAAGCTCTCCATCAGAATCGGTAGTGTGAGTATGAAGGTTACCTTTATACCAGTTACCCTTAGCAGAGAAAGGATTACTCAATTCTATCTTTATATCCATTTTTTTCTCCTACGTTTTTCGCATTTTCTCCAGTTCTTCCAATGTGCGTTCAGCTACAACCCTCTCCTTTTTGAAGAAATTAGTACTTCTTTTAAGGCATGCCTGACTTTCGCGCTCATTGGTGAAGTGTGTCATATATCCCTTAACCTTCTCTACGTTTGCTTCCACTTCCTGCGGTATCCTTTCGCTGTCGTGTTTCACAGCGTGCTCCGGGCATACCTCATGACATTTTCCGCACCGGATACATTCATCCATATCTATCTCTGCTTTTTCATTCTCCATTGCTATGGCATCTACCGGACATCCTTCAACACATGTGCCGCAGCCTGTACATTCATTCTTATCTACCCATGGCATTTCTCATCACCTCCTTTCTCTAGTGCGTTGTCTGAAATACGTTTACTGTTGTCATTGCGAGCCCAAAGGGCGTGGCAATCCACCCCCTATTCCGGAATCTTATCTACTTCTTCGTACTTTGCCAGAAGGTCATCTTCAGTGAGCAGAACATATTCTTCCTCATCTATTTTTACTTCTGTCCCACCAAATTCCTTATAGATTATCTGATCCCCTATAGCAACCTCTTCAGTAGCATCCTTTGCTACAGCAATAACCTTTCCTTCCCGAAGCTTTTCTTTGGCCGTATCCGGAAGATAGATACCACTGGATGTCTTCTCCTTAGCTTCGGAAGGCTTTACTACAACCCGTCCATTAATTGGTCGTAACTTCATACTATCACCCCCCTTTTCCCCCTCTCCTCAATCCTCCCCCTTGAGGGGGAGGAGATAGGTGGGGGTCTAAGTTGAAAGTAGTTTGTCAATCTTTGCCTGGTCGAATCCTACTACCAGATGTCCATCAATATCGATTTGCGGTACAGCCATCTGGCCACTCCGTTGAACTAACCTTTCAGCTGCATGCTGGTCGCGAGCAATATCTACGTCTCTAAAACCAATACCCCGACGCCGCAAATAAGCTTTTGCAGTTCCACATGCAGGACAACCTGTTCCGCTATATACAATCACCCGGTGAGAAGTTGTTTTCTCGCCTTTTTTACGTCGTGAAGGATGTGCTCCAGAGAGAATCTGAGCATAAAGCCGGGCGCTTTCAACTCCCTCT
>DAOVGU010000268.1 GCA_030672255.1 bacterium | reverse complement strand
AATAAATAGCTGGCAACATTTGGCTAAAGCGGCTAACTGACGCAGGTTGGTCTTTCCAGCAAGAGAAAGAACATCTTCCGGTTTTGCCAGAGCAATTTCTAATTGATAGCAAATGACTGAACTCCTTTTTTTTCCTTCTCCGAAGATAATAATCTTTGCATCATATTCTTTTATTAATTTCTTCCCTAATTGCACATAGTATTCCAGAGGCCATTCCTTTGTTCGTAAACCGGCAATGGGATTAAAGCCGACTAAGAAATCTCCCCTCCCTTGGTTTCCCCTCCCTCGAAGGGAGGGGAGTAGGTTATCACTGGTTTCGCCTCCCTTGACGGGAGGGGTAAGGGGGAGGGTGGTGTTTGCGAACTTTTCTTGCAGTAATTTTTGAGCAGCATTTTCTTCCTCTCGACTGAGGTAAATCTTCGGTTCGGGAATTTCTCCTTCAATCTTTAGGGGCTGGATTATATTTAAGTAGCGGTAAATTGCGTGTTTCTCCGGATGCCATTCTTTTGGCCGAAGATTATAAAGGTATCTATATCTTAAAGATTTATGAAAACCAATCCTTTCTTTCGCTCCTGAAAGAAAGGCGAGAAGGCCTGCTTTCCCCTGTAAGGAAACAATGAGGTCAAATTTCTCCTTCCTGAGAAGTTTTACGCATTTTAAATAGGAAAATTTCTTATCTCGCTCATAGATAATTATTCTATCCAGAAAGGGGTTTTTCTCCACAATGGGGCAGGTGGCAGGAGCAACTAACATCGAAAGGGAACTTTTCGGAAACCCCTTTTTTAAAAGTTCAATAATGGGGGTAGCAAGCACCACATCCCCAATAGCGCTATAGCGAATTAATAAAATCTTTTTTACTTCTTTTCTTAACATCTGATTGTAATTACTCGGTTTATTTTATCACAGATTTAGAAATTATCGAAGCATACTTAAATCTCCAATCTCTTATCCAAACTTCTATCTTGAATGGCCTCGGAGATATGAGGGGTCTGAGTGGTTGCTATTTAATAATTTTTAAGTTTTCCCAAAGCCTTTCCTCATTCTTAACCTTTACCTGGATCCTTAAAGCGAGGATTGATTTTGAGAAGGGAATGTCCTTAAGCCGCACCAAATCCTTCTCCGTAGTGAGCAGAATCTCAAATTCTTCCTGGAGAATCCTTTTTAGGTCCTTTTCCTTATACCAATAATGATCGGGAAAGTAGGATTTTCCCTTAATTCTGGTTCCTAAATTCTTCACCAAATGTTCAAAGGGCAAGGTATTGCCAATGCCGGCAAGTAAGTAAACCTCCTTTCCGGAAATTGTGGAAAGCTCAATCTCTTTTCCCGAGGAATCTGCCAAAGAAATCGGCTCATAAAAACTTTCAATGATATTGGTTTTAGGATTAATTTTAGCGAGAAATTTCTTTAAATCGTTTAATCTTTCCTCGTCCACTAAATTAACATTATTAAGCCAGAAGCAATCCGCCCGTTTTAAACTAAAGAGAGGTTCACGGAGAAGACCGGCAGGAAGCAATTTTTTGTTAGAGAATGGGCAAGTACTATCGATAACAACAATTTCTAAATCCTTTTCTAGATAGCGGCAGTGGAAACTATCATCTAAAATTATTGTATCTACCTTAAAATTGTTCAGGGCAATTTTAGCCAGCCTTTTTCGGTCCCTTCCTACTAAAATTGGAATCCCTTTTAAATTCTCTGCTAAAAGGGTTGCTTCATCTCCGGCCTCTCTTGGTTCCATTAAAATCTCCTTTCTGTTAGAGACCAGGAAACCACTTCCCTTCTTCTTATAACCCCGGGCAATAACTACCACTTCCCTTTCTTTGTCCTGCAGTTTCCTTGCCAGGAACATCACGATTGGCGTTTTCCCTGTTCCTCCAGCTGTAATATTGCCCACACTGATGAGAAGACAATTTAATTTCGTACTTTTTAAAAAAATCTGGTGCTGGAAGAGAAAATTCTTCAGTTCAACGAAGAGCCGATAAAAAAGAGAAAAAAGGAACAGCAAAGGAAATAATAGTTTTAACATCACTGGTGTCCAATAAAAATTTAAAGATTTAACAAGCCGAACACTTTCTGGTAAAATGTTGTTTCATTAAAAGCATTAACCAGAAAGGAGGTTCGGCCATGGCACATTATAACACAGTTTTTAATCAATTGTTAAATATGCTACCCT
>DAOVGU010000058.1 GCA_030672255.1 bacterium | reverse complement strand
TTTTTTTAATCGGTGAAACAGGATATGCTAAAAGCAACAAAACGGTTATTTCCATTAAAGTAGAAGGGAATGAACTTGTGAGTTCGGAGCGAATTCTTTCTCTTCTGCGGACAAAGGTTGGCAAACCCTTCTCAGAAATTACCATAGAGGAAGACATCAAACGGCTCTATAAGAGCGGTTATTTCTTCGATATCAAGGTGATAGAGGAGGAAGTCAAAGAAGGCATTGGCCTCACCATCAAGGTAGAGGAAAATCCGCTCATTGTCAATATTTCCATCCGTGGGAATAGAATCTTTAGAAAGAGGGACATTAAAAAAGAACTTCCCTTTAAGGTGGGGGATCTTTACAGTGAGAAGAAGTTAAAGGATAGTATCTCTTCCATTAATGACCTTTATGAAAAAAAGGGGGTTTTCTTTACAGAGGTAACCCCACAGGTGGAGATAAAGGAGAAGAAAGCAAACATTCTTTTTTACCTTAAGGAAGGAAAGCGAGCTCGAGTCACCATGATTCAGATTGAAGGAAATAAAACATTTTCCGATAAAAAGCTCAAAAGAAAGATGAAGATAAAGCAACGAGGATTCTTTAAACTGGGCACATTCAAGAAAGAGGCATTGGAGGAGGATAAAGAGAGAATTATCACCTTTTATAGAGAAAATGGATTCGCCAACGCTCAAATCAAGGAGGTAAAGGTTATCCCGGATAGAAAGAAAAAGAAACTCACTATTAAAATTGTCATTGATGAGGGAATGAGGTTTTACTTAGGAGAAAGAAAAATTGAAGGCACCCTCCTTTTCCCAAAGGAAAAATTAAAAGAAAGACTTTTTCTGAAAACCGGCAGCCCCTATGTTGAGAGAAAGGTAGCTTCCGAAACTAATTCTTTAAGAAGTTATTATCTGGATAGAGGCTACCTTTTAGCAAAGGTTAAAACCATTCCTGTATTTAATCCGAAAACCAAAAGAATCGATGTTACCTATAGGATTGAGCCCGGGGAGATCATCTCCATTGATGAGATAAAGATAAAGGGAAATAAAATAAGCAAGGATAATGTCATCCGGCGGCAACTAAAGGTTAAACCAGGGGAGGTCTTCTCCGGGGAAAAATTAAGGAAGAGCCTTGTGAACCTCTCTGATCTTGGCTATTTTGAGGATATCGATGTGAGTACAGAACCAGGCACACAGACCAACCGCAGAAACCTTATTCTAAAAGTCGATGAGAAGGAGAAAACCGGACTTTTCCTCTTTGGAGCCGGTTACAGCAGCGTCGATAGACTCATTGGCGTCATTGGGGTGGAGCAGAGAAACTTTGACTGGAAGGGCTGGCCGCATTTTGTTGGGGGAGGCCAGAATATCAAACTTCAGGCAGAGTTTGGAGCCGAAGAGAGGGAGTACTATCTCTCCTTCACTAATCCCTGGATTTATGATAAGCCAATTTCCTTCGGATTCGATATCTACTCTACTGAAGAGGAATGGGATGAGTATACAGAAGGCAGGCTCGGAGGAGATATAAGACTGGCAAGACGTTTTCTCGATAGACTTTACGTTCTCTCCTTTATGCCAAAAGCAGAAGAAATTAAAATCTCAGATATTGATGAGGAAACCGCCAGCCCCGATCTATTAAAGGAGGAAGGCAAAAACTGGATTAACAGTATCACCGTTGGTCTTACCCGGGACAGCCGAGATTCAAAGATCAAGCCCACCTCCGGTTCCAAGAATAGTATCGCCGTCCAATATGCTGGTTTAGGAGGAGACAGGGAGTTTACAAAAGAGATTTTAGAATCCACCTTTTATTTCCCTTTGCCGAAAAATTTTGTCCTTTCTACGCGCACTCAATTTGGCATTGCCCAGGATGATATTCCCATCTATGAGAAATTCTATGCGGGAGGAGCCGATACCATTCGGGGATATGAGGAGCGCTCGGTTGGACCAAAGTATAACGATAATCCTATTGGAGGCAAGACAATTCTTTTAGAAAATCTGGAAGTAACTCATCCCCTTTACAAGGACATCCTGTATTGGGCGGTTTTCTTTGATGCTGGGAATGTCTGGGATGAACTAGAGAACCTCAAGCTTGCCGAGATTAGAAAAGGTGTAGGAGCTGGCATCCGGATTAAGGTTCCCTTTTTCCAGATTCCTATCAGGATAGATTATGGCTATCCCTTAGACCCGGAAGAAGGAGAAAAGCAGGAAGGAAAGTTCCATTTTACAATGCAGTGGGGATTCTAAATGATAGGGGGAAAAATGTTTATAAAGAGGGTTCTATTGGGTTTAGTAATTTTAGGTTTTTTGGGGTTGATGGCAAAGGTACCGAAAAGCTGCGCAGCAACATTAAAGATTGGCTATATCAATATTGCCGAAGCATTTGAAAGCTACGACAAAACCCAGGAAAGCGAGAAGGAGTTCCAGGCGCAAAAGAAGAAAAAGCAGGAGGAGATTAAAAAGCGGGAGGAAAAAATAAGATTATTAAGCGCGGAGTTAGAAAAAAAGAAGGGGATCTTAAAGAAAGAAGAGGTGGCAAAAAGAAACGAGGAAATAAAGAAAAAGACTGCTGAACTCAGAGAATTTATGATAAAGGCAAATGCAGAATTACGTGGAAAGAATGTTCAGTTAATAAAGGAATTACTTGGCGAGGTCGAAGAAGCGATTAAAAATTTTGCCAAGAGTAAAAGATATAGTATAATATTAAGAAAAGAATCCGACCTACGGATTTCTCCCTTACTTTTTGCTCCCAAAAGTATGGATCTGACTAAAGAATTTATTAAGTTTCTGAACAAGAAAAAATGACACAGAGTGTCATTCCTGCAGAAGCAGGAATCCAAACATATAGATAGATTCCCGCTCACTGATTGCGGGAATGACATCTTAAAAATGCGGAAAAGATTAAAGGAGATTGCAGAAACTGTAGGTGGTAAGATAATCGGGGATGGCAATACCATTATCGCGGGTGTCTCCGGAATCATAGAGGCAAAAAAGGGAGATATTACCTTTGTCGCTAATCGCAAATATCTTCACCTGATGGAGAAGACAAGAGCATCCGCCATCCTTGTCTTTCCCAATGTTACCAATTCCTCTAGAGCCTTAATTCAAGTTGAGAACCCCTCTCTTGCCTTCTCCAAGATTATTTCCTCAATCGGTCCAGAGCCAATTCAATTCTCCTCTGGCATTCATCCTACAGCGGTCATTGGAGAAAATGTGGAATTGGGAAAAGACATCTCTATTCAGCCCTATGTGGTGATTGAGGACAATAGCAAAATCGGAGACCATACCACCCTCTGTAGCGGTGTCTACATTGGCCACTACACACAAATTGGTGCCGATTGCCTCATTTATCCTCACGTCTCCATCAGGGAAAGAATTATCATTGGCAATCGGGTAATTATCCACTCCGGTACTGTAATCGGCAGTGACGGATTCGGTTTTGCCGCGGTAAGAGGAGTCCATCATAAGATTCCCCAGATTGGGACCGTGGTGATCGAGGATGATGTGGAGATTGGAGCAAATGTTACCATTGATCGCGCCCGCTTTGATAAGACCTGGATTAAGAAAGGGGTAAAGATCGATAATCTGGTTCAGATTGCCCATAATGTTGTCATCGGAGAAAATTCGATCATCGTTGCTCAGGTAGGAATTTCCGGTAGTACTACCATTGGTAAAAATGTCATTATCGCTGGCCAGGCCGGTCTTATCGGCCATATCACTGTGGGTGATAATGCGGTTATTGCGGGAAAAAGTGGAGTAACGAAGGACATTCCCGCCAATCTTCATGTCTCCGGTTTCCCGGCTCGGGAAAAGGGAAGGGATATGAAGGCCTATGCCTACATCTCAAGATTCCCAAAACTTCTCAAGAAGATAGCCATCTTGGAGGAAAGGATAAAAAAATTAGAAGAAAAGATCAAAAAATAAATGGAATATCAAAGGACGATAAAGAAAGAGATTTCCTTTTCAGGATTAGGCTTACATACGGGGGAAAAGGCTCATGTTCTTTTTAAACCGGCAGAGCCCAATACCGGAATTCTCTTTCGGCGCATTGATTTGCCTTCCCAACCCATTATCAAAGCAGATATTCTTCATTTACTTTCTGAGGGAAAACGGGCCCGACGAACCTCTATTGGTGAAAATGGAGCGGAAATTCATACTATTGAGCATATCCTCTCCGCCATCCTTGGTTTAGGAATTGACAATCTCCTTATCGAAATCGATAACAATGAATTCCCCGGCGGAGATGGGAGTTCTACCCCATTTACTAGCTTATTCAATCAGGCCGGTTACACTATCTCCTCCGTGCCCAAGAATTACTTCCATGTGAAGGAACCGTTTAGCATCTGCGAAGATGAAGTTTCCCTCATTGCCCTTCCCGCGATAGAATTTAAGGTCTCCTATACCCTTGATTACAAGAGGCCCTTTCTTCCGCCTCAATATGCCTCCTTCTCCATCACCAAGGAGGTTTTTGAAAAAGAGATTGCTTTGGCCAGAACATTCTGCCTGGAGGAGGAAGTGGAAAGGCTACAGCAGATGGGGCTTGGCAAGGGCTCTAACTATGAGAACACCGTTGTCATTGGGGAAAATGGAGTCATTAATAACCGTTTGAGGATAAAGGATGAACCGGTACGCCATAAGATCTTAGATCTGATTGGTGACCTTGCTCTCCTTGGTTGTTCAATCAAGGGTCATATCATCGCCATCAAGAGCGGTCATTCCATCAATGTCAAATTGGTAAAAAGGATGAAGGAAGAGATCGAGAGAGAGAGAAGTAGTGGGGTTGGCTCTCCGGCCTGGACTGAAATTAAGAAATCAAGATTAGAGAAGAAGGAGATTCTTTCTATTCTCCCTCATCGCCCTCCATTCCTCTTTGTGGATAAAATCATTGAATTGGAGGAGGATAAAAGGGCCATTGGTATCAAGGAAATTAATCCCGATGAATTCTATTTCAAAGGTCACTTCCCTGGACATCCAGTAATGCCCGGGGTACTTATTGTAGAGGCGATGGCCCAGGTCGCCGGGGTCTTAATGCTGAAAAAGATAGAGAATCGGGGAAAATTAGCCTACTTTATGGCGATCAATAATGTGAAATTCCGTAAAGCGGTGATGCCAGGAGATATCTTAAGGATGGAAGTAGAGGTAATAAAATTAAAGAAGAGAGTCGGTCAGGTCCATACCAAGGCATTGGTTGATAACAAAATCACTGCCGAGGCAGATTTGATGTTTGCCCTGGTAAATCCATAGCAAATGATTCATCCCACCGCGATTATCTCTCCCAAAGCCCAACTAAAAAAGGATATAGAGGTTGGAGCTTATACCATCATCGGAGAGAATGCCAAAATAGAAGGAGGAACAAAGATTGGCTCCCGTGTTCTTATTGATGGTTATACCACCCTTGGCAGGAATTGCCAGGTCTTTACCGGAGCAATCATTGGTAGTCCTCCGCAGGACTTGAAGTATCAAAAAAAGAAAAGTTACATCAAGATTGGGGATAACAACATCATCCGGGAATATACCACCATCAATCCCGGAACAGGGGAGGAGGAAACAACCAGAATCGGCAATAACAACCTCATTATGGCCTACAGCCATATTGCCCA
>DAOVGU010000018.1 GCA_030672255.1 bacterium | reverse complement strand
GCGATGAATAAAGAGCACTGTTTGGCACGCCCGCCGAGATGTGAGGCGGGCCGGCTTGCCGAAGGCAAGGAGATTGTGAGCACCCTGCCTGACGAAGCGGTAGCTGAGGAGACTGCTAACGCTCCTCGCAATGACATCTGTAATTAAGAAAGGAGAAGGAAATGGCAGAAAAGAAGGTGAAGTTGGATGAGGAAAAGTGTGTTGGATGTGGAATCTGTGTAGATACCTGCGAGAAAGGTGTCCTGGAGATGACCGATGATGTGCTGAAAATTGCTCATCTAGAAAAATGCGATGGCTGCAATAGCTGTGTTGAAGCCTGTCCCAATGAGGCCCTCAGTGTATCTGAATAAATTAACGCACTTTCGGTGCGAACCTGTAGGGGTCGGATTTATCCGACCCGGTGGGCTTGATAAATCAAGCCCCTACCCCCGTATTAAATACGGGGTTGAAATTCCATAAAATGTACTACCCTGATTTAAAGGAGTTTAAAAAATTAGCAAAAAAGGGAAATCTCATTCCGATTACCCAGGAAATTTTAGCCGATCTGGAGACCCCGGTATCCGCCTTCAAGAAATTAGGAAAAAGTGACTATAACTACCTTCTGGAGAGCGTGGAGGGAGAGGAAAGATTTGCGCGTTACTCATTCTTAGGTAATAGCCCTTTCCTCATCTTTAAGAGTAAAGGAGAAAATATTGAGATCAGGGAGAGGGGAAAGATTAAAAGGATCAAAGGCAAGCCACTTGATGTTTTGAAGAAGCTCTTGGCAAGGTTTAAGGTGGTGGAGGTCCCAGGGCTTCCGAGATTTTTTGGGGGAGCGGTAGGATATCTCAGTTATGACCTGGTTCGTTTTTTTGAAGAGTTACCGGAGGAAAATCCCGACGATTTGAAACTGCCTGATACATATCTAATCTTTACCGATACACTTGTTGTTTTCGATCATCTCAAGCATAAAATAAAGATTATCTCCAATGCGCACATCAGTGGGAAGAGCCTCCCAAACTCTTACCAGAAAGCGGTTGATAAAATTGAAAATATTATCGCTAAGTTGAAATCCCCTCTTTCTCCTCCCTTTAAATCTTCTTCGAAAAAACAAAAAATCTCTTTCTCCTCCAATTTTTCTGAATCCTCTTTCATCAAAAAGGTCAAGAAAGCAAAGGAGTACATTAAATCTGGCGATATTATTCAGGTAGTGATTTCCCAGCGATTTCAGACAGAGATTATCGTCGAGCCCTTTGACCTCTATCGTGCTTTGCGCTCCATCAATCCTTCGCCCTATATGTACTATCTGAAATTCAAAGATTTAAAGCTCATTGGTTCCTCCCCCGAAATCCTGGTGAGATTGGAGGGAGGTAAGGTTACCATAAGACCTATTGCGGGCACCAGACCCCGGGGAAAGGATGAAAGGGAGGATAAATCTTTAGAGAGGGAATTGATTACTGATGAAAAGGAGAGGGCAGAACATATCATGCTCGTTGATTTAGGAAGGAATGATGCCGGGAGAGTTTGCCGATATGGTTCAGTAAAGGTTAATGAATCGATGAAGGTAGAGAGATATTCGCATGTGATGCATCTTGTTTCGAACATTAGCGGGAAAATCAAAAAGGATAAGGACCAATTTGACCTTTTGAAAGCCTCCTTTCCTGCGGGCACGGTGACCGGAGCGCCAAAGATCAGGGCGATGGAGATCATTGAAGAACTGGAGCCGATAAAGAGGGGTCCTTATGCGGGAGCGGTAGGCTATTTTGCTTTCTCGGGAAATCTTGATACCTGTATTACCATCAGGACTTTGATTGTTAAGGGAAAAGTAGCCTATTTGCAGGCAGGGGCGGGAATTGTTGCCGATTCTCTTCCCGAGAGAGAATACGAAGAGACAAAAAATAAGGCCAAAGCATTGATGGAAGCAATCAAATTAGCCGAGAAAGGACTGTAAATAATGGTTTTAATGATTGATAATTACGATTCCTTTGTCTATAATCTTGTTCAGTATTTGGGAGAATTGGGAGAGAAGGTTGAGACTTTTAGAAATGATAAAATTTCTCTCTCTCAGATAGAAAGTATGAAACCAAAGCAAATCGTTATTTCTCCTGGTCCGGGGAGGCCAGAGAATGCCGGGATTTCCAATAGAATAATCAAAAGATTTGCCGGTAAAATTCCCATCTTGGGAGTTTGCCTTGGACACCAGTGTATCGGTTACTCTTTTGGAGCAAAGATCGTAACTGCGAAAAGGTTAATGCACGGGAAAACTTCCCTTATCTACCATACCAGAAAAGGAATCTATCAAGGATTAAAAAATCCATTTGAAGCCACAAGGTACCATTCCTTAATCATTAAAGCCGAGAGTATCCCGGATTTTTTGAAGATTACAGCCTGGACAAAGGAAAAGGAGATAATGGGGGTTGAACATAGAGATTTTGCTCTCTATGGTGTTCAGTTTCATCCCGAATCAATCTTGACAAAAGAGGGAAAGAAGTTACTGAAGAATTTTTTGAAAATATGATTAAGGAAGCGATAACAAGGTTAGTGGAAAAAAGAAATCTGAGTGAGGAGGAGACAATAGCAGCGATGGAGGAGCTTATGAGCGGCAAAGTAACAGAATCTCAGATTGCTGCTTTTATTACCGCTCTTCGTATGAAGGGAGAGACGGTGGCCGAAATTACGGGAGCGGCTAAGGTGATGCGAGAAAAAGCAACTACTCTTGATCTGGGGGAGGAGATAATTGTCGATACCTGTGGCACGGGAGGGGACAGGAGCGATACCTTTAATATCTCTACCGTGGTTGCTCTTATCGCCGCGGGAGGAGACCTTTTAGTGGCCAAGCATGGCAATCGCTCTGTCTCCAGTAAGTGCGGGAGCGCAGATGTAATGGAAGCGTTGGGTCTTAACCTTGAAGTTCCTCCCGAGAAGGTAGCCGAATGCATAAAGAAGGTTGGCATTGGTTTTCTCTATGCTCCCCTCTACCATATTGCAATGAAGTATGCAACGCCGGTGCGAAGGGAAATTGGGATTCGCACAATCTTTAATATTTTAGGTCCCTTAACCAATCCCGCTCAGGCCAATGTTCAGTTATTGGGCGTTTATAAACCGGAATTGACTGATACTTTGGCAAATGTGCTCAAGAATTTAAGGGTAAGAAGCGCATTTGTTGTTTATGGTGAGGGAAACCTGTCCGCCTCAGGCGGACAAGGTTTTGACGAGGTCACCATTACGGGAAAAACAAGGATTAGCCAGTTAAAAAGAGGAGAGGTAAAAGATTACTATATCCAGCCTGAGGATTTTGGTCTAAAAAGAGGGAACTCCGAAGAGCTCAAGGGGGGGACGGTAGAGAAAAATAGCCAGATTATCTTGAATATCTTAAAAGGGGAGAAAGGAGCAAAAAGGGATATGGTTCTTTTGAATGCCGCTTGCCTCTTTGTTGCCGCTGAGAAAGCAAAGGATATCTTGGAAGGAATAAAGGTTGCGGAGGAGGTGATCAACTCCGGGAAAGCACTGAAGAAATTAGAAGCATTGGTTGAATTTAGTAAAGATGCATAGCGATCCTAAATTCCGCTACTTACTATGAGCCTCCTTCAGTAAGGAATATGCGGATAGATAGACTTCCAGATAGTGCTCACAGCAACTTGCGATACTACACTATACGCTGACTTTAGTAGCAATATGCGTAATTGTAAGTACTCAGTGAACCATGTCATTGCGAACGAAGTGAAGCAATCCGACGCAGTCGTTGCGAGGAGTATTAACGACGAAGCAATCTCAAGAAGTAAGGGATTGCCACACTCCCCCGTATTTAATACGGGGTTGTTCGCTCGCAATGACTTCGTCAGATTGCCACGTCCGCCTGAGGCGGATTCGCAATGACAGGATGGAACGTACTTTACTGAATATTTACGCGTAATCAGTCTTTCAGGTTAAGCTTGTAGCAACAGGATCGCACTACTGTAGTTGCAGTCCCTGCGAAAGCAGGGATTGCTCTGCTATGCCGAGTAAACTCGGCCACTACATTTAATGTAGTGCGAGGTCTTATTGCCTCGCTAATTTAAAAAAAAGGAGTAAAGATGGAATACAGGCAGTTAGGAAAATGGGGAGTGAGGTTAAGTTGTCTTGGGCTGGGAAGTTATCTTACCGTCGGCTTCAAGTGTGATGAAAAAACATCCCGCGACTTAATCAAAACGGCCTATGAGAATGGTGTCAATTTTTTTGATACGGCCAATGCTTATAACAAAGGGGAAGCGGAAAGAGTTCTTGGTAAGTGTTTGGCTGATTATCCTCGCAGTTCCCTTTTTGTTCTGACCAAGGTCTGGGCACCGATGGGTCCCGGACCAAACGATAAGGGGCTCTCCGCCAAGCATATCTTTGAGCAGTGCCACACCAGCCTCAAAAGACTGAAGATGGACTATATTGACGTCTATATGTGCCATCGGTCCGACCCAGATACACCTTTGGAAGAGACAATCCGGGCGATGGAGGATTTAGGCCGAGCGGGTAAGATTCTATACTGGGGAGTGAGTGAATGGTCCTCAAGCCTGATTATAAGAGCGCAAAGTGTAGCAAAGGATTTAGGGGCAAGACCAGTCAGCGTCAGTGAACCACGATATAGCCTACTTTATCGTTATCCGGAGAAAGGGCTTTTTCCGATAACCGCCCAGGAAGGTATAGGAAATGTAGTCTTTTCTCCTTTAGCGCATGGAATGCTTACCGGAAAATACTTGCCCGGTCAACCAGCACCAAAAGGCACGCGGGCTTCCGATCCCGAGCAAAACAGCGTGATTATGGAGCTATACTGGAATGAAGAGAACAAGAAAAAGGGGCAA
The DNA here is from genome assembly GCA_030672255.1 of bacterium. GTDB lineage: Bacteria > Ratteibacteria > UBA8468 > UBA8468 > UBA8468 > DAOVGU01. The sequence continues at coordinate 4,275 of DAOVGU010000018.1, read as the reverse complement.
GAACTTGTAGAAATAGCAAAAGAGATGGGTGTGTCTGCCGCTCAACTTGCTCTTGCCTGGTGTCTGAAACGACCCGAGGTCACCAGCGTAATTCTGGGCGCCAGAAGGGTTGAGCAGCTCAAAGAGAATCTAAAAGCGGCAGAGATACGAATCCCGGATGAGGTAATGGCTAAACTGGGGAAACTTTATCCACCTATAGGAGAGATTCCAAGCGTTTAACCTCTCCGCCTGGATGAGGTAAAATCTGCCGAAGCATAGATTAAGATGCGATTTGGCAAATTAGAAGCCTTTAAGATGTAATTACTTACGGAAAGTAAGAAAAGGGTTGATAAAAAAAGTCTCTTATGATAACTCCTGTTACTTTGAGTGAGGGCTACATTAGAGAGGTGGAGAAGCGTCTGGAAGGGGTGGTCTCAGGAGGAGGCGATCCCCGAAAATTCCTCCAATTCTCTCTCAAAGAGTCCAAATTTCCCCTTGCCCCTGGGGATGGAAAGAGAATGAAAGAAATTCTTTCGCAGAGACTCGCATTTCTCAACTCTATCTATCCTAATTTTAAAGAATTCCAGTCGGAGAAACTCAAGATTGGAGAGGATATCTCGCTCCTATTTGAGCTCTGGCAGATGTGGATACCATTGGCTGAGGTCTATATAAGAGGGTGGCAGATAAAACAAAAGAGAGTGCATAAGAAGATACCCTACTTTGTCCTCTTATCTGGTGCTCAGGGCTCTGGCAAGACCGTTGCCACAAACGTTCTGGAGTGGCTTATCCCAAGGCTATGGCGGTTCAAATCAGCCAGCGGCAACTGTTCGGTAAGGGTGATCTCCATTGACAGTCTTTATAAGACGAATAGGGAGAGAATAGAACTCCGTAATCGGCTCAGGCTCGATATCGGCCTTCGCGCAATAGAGGCAGCAGGATTCACAAAGCTCAAGAAAAAGCGAGAATGCGAGTCTCTGTTGAGAGAGGCCATCGGACTTACCGGGGAGATAGAATTGATACTTGGCACGCCAAAGGAGCACTCCCCCCGAGAGAGAAGGTTCGTAGAGAGAGCAATTGAGGAAAAGCTCAAGGAGACAGAGGAGAGGCTCAGCGCATTCCCTGAAGAAACCCGGGAGCTCCTTCTTGAATCTATTAAGAAGAATCCCTACTATTTGTCACAGGATCCGAGAAAAAAGATACTCTATCTATATCTGAAAAGATGCGCTCTGGATGAGAAAGAGATGGATGAGATTGTGGATGCAGCGATGAAAGGAAATCCTTTCTATGAAGTCGCAAGGGGTCTTCCCAATACACATTATGTCGATAAGTTCCTTGATATATATAAGGGTTTCTGCGAAGGAAGAAAGGCAATAGAAATTCCCCAGTTTGAGAAGCTCTTCCACGGTGGGATTGGAGATGTCAAGGCCATTGATAGAATTCTAAAAAGGGAATACCCCGAGATCTTTATCCTCGAAGGATGGTTTGTTGGGGTGCCCACAGATTTGAGGATAGAGGATGTGGAGAGGATTATTCGCTCTAATAACTATGTGCTCAAGGTAATAGATGAGCTTGACTCTGAAAGGAAGCACACAAAGGTAATGCTTGAATATTTAAGACCATATAAAAAGGTATGGGACCTCTTCGACACGAGAACATTTCTCCTTATTGACGCCATACAAAATGTGGAAAGGAGCAGGGCACGTCAGGAAGAGACCAACAGGAGGCATCGGATTGCAGAACTGAAGGACCAGGGTTTGAGCGATGAGGAAATAAGCCAGATGAAACTGGGAATGACCCCTGAGGAGATAGCCAACTTTGTCAAGCCCTACATCCTTCTAACCTATATAATTCTCTACATCGATCTCTTCAAGTATAACGCCGATATAATCTTCCGGATCCAGTCCTCCGATTATAAACCGCGCTCCATATCCGTTCGGGGTAAGGATTAATTTTGTGAGAAATGCAGTTGCCTGATATCTATTATGCTTAAATATATCTATCGGCGTTTCTTACATCTGCTTCCTTTGCTTCTGGGGATGACCTTTATCTCCTTTCTGATCATTCAGCTTGCTCCCGGGGATTACTTCACCCGAATGGCGATGAATCCGGAGGTAAGCGCAGAGACAATTACTCAATTGCGCCAGGAGTTCGCTCTTGATAAGCCTTTAATTATCCAGTATCTGCGCTGGCTTTTCAATATCTGCCACCTTAACTTTGGGGTCAGTTTCACCTACCATATTCCGGTTTTCGCGATCATTAAAGGAAGAGTTCTTAATACCCTTTTCCTTTCCGTCTCGGTGATGATTCTTACCTGGCTTATTTCTCTTCCTCTGGGAATTCTTGCCGCTTTAAAGGAGAATAGAACACCTGATAGATTGCTCTCCGGTCTTGCCTTTATTGGGATTTCTCTTCCCTCCTTCTTCCTCGCCCTTCTTCTACTCTGTTTTTCTGCTAAAACCGGCTGGTTTCCCATTGGTGGAGTGACCAGCATCCATTATGAGGAATTCTCTGTAATCGGTAAATTTGCCGATCGAATTCATCATTTAATGCTGCCCGCTATAGTTTTGGTGATTTGCAGTTTTGGAGGACTTTTTCGGGTGATGCGGGGAAATTTCTTGGAGAATCTCCGCGCCCCTTATGTCACCCCGGCAAGAGCTAAGGGTTTATCGGAAGGAAAGGTTATCTATAAACATATCCTGCGCAATAGTGTGAATCCTTTAATCACCATCTTTGGTTATGAGCTCTCGGGGCTGCTTTCCGGAGTGGCATTGGTGGAGATTATTCTTTCCTGGCCCGGTTTAGGAAGATTGATGTTAGAGGCGGTGATGACCCAGGACCTCTATGTGGTGATGGCCTCTCTTTTAGTGGGTGGGATTCTCCTTATCCTCGGTAACCTTATTGCCGATATCCTTTTAGCCTTTGCTGACCCGAGAATTAGGTACAGATGAGCGGGTTCGGAAATTTCCCTTGTGGCACGTTTGATTTTCCCAGCGAGAAAATCTGCACTCTCGCTCCTCCTCGCTCGTCCTTCGGACACCGTGCCCGCTCGTCGGTAGCAAGGCACGCTGCGGAAAACATTCCGAACCCTTGGAGAAAAATTAGGAGGTATATACAGAGATGAGAGAAGTGTTAAAAAGGTTGAAAAGAAGGAATAAGCTGGCTTATTTTGCTCTGGTCGCCCTGCTTTTTCTTTATTTAGCCGCCATATTTGCCGATTTTATTGCGCCGTATCCTTATGATTTGCAAAATCGGCAGTTATCCTATTGCCCACCAACGAGAATCCATTTTAGAGAACCGAATGGCCGATTTCATCTACGACCCTTTGTCTATCGGTACTATTTGAAGGATCCCATCTATCGTAGGTATGAAGAGGATAAAAGCCGACCTTATTTTATCCGGCTCTTTCACCGCGGAACAAAGCATAAGCTCTTTGGGGTTATACCAAGTGAGTATTATCTCTTCGGGGTTGATTCTCCGGCGGTTCTCTATCTTTTCGGTGCTGACCTGTATGGTCGGGATACATTTTCTCGAATTCTTCAGGGCTCAAGAGTTTCCCTTTCGATTGGTATTATTGGGGTATCGTTTTCCTTCTTCTTGGGTTTGCTCCTTGGGGGGATTTCCGGTTACTTTGGGGGGAAACTGGATACCTTTTTAATGAGAACCGCGGAATTGGTAATGATTTTTCCTGGCTTCTATCTGATGCTGGCATTAAGAGCCACGTTTCCCACTACCCTTTCCTCGGCTCAGGTCTATCTGATGATTGTGGTTATCCTTTCCTTGATTGGCTGGGCCTCTCTTGCCAGGATTATTCGGGGGATGGTTCTTTCTTTAAGGGAGGAGGATTATGTTTTGGCCGCCCGGGCCATTGGAGCAAGTAACTTTAGAATTATCCTCCGGCATATCCTTCCTAACACTCTCTCCTATACAATTACCGCGGCCACCCTCTCTATTCCTGGCTATATCCTGGGGGAATCGGCTCTTTCTCTTCTTGGTCTTGGTATTCAGGAGCCGGCGGCCAGCTGGGGGAATATGCTCGCCGCGGCCATTGGTAATCTTCAAGTAGTGAGTCATTTCCCCTGGGTGCTTGTTCCCGGTTTCTTTATCTTTATTACGGTGATGGCATTTAATTTTTTGGGTGATGGGTTAAGGGATGTTTTTGATCCCCGTACATGGTAAATAAAGGGGTCAGGTCACAACATTTGTCAGTTTTGTCAAATGTTGAGACCAGAACCCCATCATAATGTCTCTATTTAATATTGAAGATTTGAGGGTGTGTTTTGCGGGAGAAAAGGAAAG
>DAOVGU010000030.1 GCA_030672255.1 bacterium | reverse complement strand
TCATACCAGCAGGCTACAATATTTAGAATTCTTTACTAAATTCTATGAGGCCGGAGGAAGGGTGTTTAAGCCCTTCAGGATTGAGGGGAAATATACAATTATAAAGGGGTCAGGTCTAAAAAATTTTAAAAGTTGGTTAGAAAACAGTAAATTTCTCGTTTTTAAAAAGTTTTGACAAGACCCCAAAGAAAAAAAATGCGAAGCGTGACTACTATGAGGTTTTGGGTGTTCCTAAGAATGCCAGTGTTGAGGAGATTAAAAAGACCTATCGGAAACTTGCTTTGAAATACCACCCTGATCGTAATCCCGGGGATAAGCAGGCCGAGGCGAGGTTTAAGGAGGCAACCGAGGCTTATGAGGTTTTATCCGATTCCAAGAAGCGGGCTACCTACGACCAGTTTGGCCATGGCGGTTTTGGTGCTGGTTTTGACTGGACACAAGATTTTTCCCGGGTCAGAACAGATTTTGGTGACCTTTTTGGCGATCTTTTCGAGAGCTCCTTCTTTAGCGATTTCTTCGAGGAAGGATTTGGAAGAAGGGAAAAGGTTTATCAGGGGGGTTCTAACCTTCAATATAATCTTTCCATTAGCTTAAGGGAGGCGGCTACCGGAATAGAAAAGTACATTAACCTTTCCCGGCTGGACAAATGCTCCACCTGCAATGGAAGCGGGATGAGCAGAGGAACCGGAAAGAGAACCTGCCCGCAATGCCAGGGAACCGGTCAGGTAAGTTATGGCTCGGGTTTCATCAGTTTTGCGCGCACCTGCCCGAGATGTAAAGGGGAGGGAGAACTCATTGCCTCCCCCTGTCGGAACTGCCGGGGTTCAGGCAGAGTCAGAAGAATGCATAAGGTTGCGGTAAAGGTTCCCGCCGGAGTGGATAAAGGCTCCACTCTGCGCATTCCGGGAAGGGGTAATATCGGATTGAGGGGAGGTCCCCCGGGGGATCTTTATATCCTCATTTACGTGGAGGAAGATGAGTTTTTCCGTCGGGAAGGGGACGATATTATCTGTGAGGTTCCCATTAGCTTTGTTCAGGCCACTTTAGGAGCAGAGGTTGAGGTACCAACCCTCTTTGGGAGGGTGGAAATAAAGATACCAGCGGGAACTCAGAGTGGCAGAGTTTTTCGGATGCGGGGTCAGGGAATTCCTAATCTCCGCGGCTATGGGAAGGGGGACCAATTGGTGAAGATCTTGGTAGAAACCCCAACAAACCTGAATAGGGAGGAAAGAAGGCTATTAGAGCAGTTCAGGGCCATCTCTGGTGATCATGCCAGCCCCGAGGTAAAAAAATTCTGGAAGAGATTTAAACATAGATAACAGCATAGCTGTCATTGCGAGGGATTCATCCCGAAGCAATCTCAAAGAAGCGAGGGATTGCTTCACTTCGTTCGCAATGACAGTGGTTAAAATAGGGGAGGAAAATGGAGAAGAAAAAATCAGAGATACAAAGAAACTGGTTCTTAATCGATGCTCAGGATAAAATTTTGGGAAGGTTAGCCACAAAAATTGCGAGTGTCCTTTCCGGAAAGAACAAACCCTCTTATAGCCCCCAGGTGGATGGAGGGGATTTTGTGGTTGTTATCAATAGCGAAAAGATAAAGGTTACGGGAAAGAAGGAGAAGGATAAGCTTTACTATCGACACTCCGGTTATCCCGGCGGCTTAAAGACGATAACCTTTGAAAGATTACAGAAGAAAAGCCCGGAAACGGTTATCAGATTGGCGGTAAAGGGGATGTTGCCTAAGAATAAACTTCAGGCAAAAAGGATGAAAAGATTGAAGGTCTATTCTAAGGAGAAGCATCCCCATCAAGCACAGAAACTACAACTACTAAAATGACACAGAGTGTCATTCTGAGCAGAGCGAAGAATCTCTCTTTTCAAAGAAGTGAGAGATTGCCACGTCGTCCGCCAAGGCGGACTCCTCGCAATGACATCTGTGGTGAAAAAAGGAGAGAAAATGCCTAAAATTCATATTATTGATGTTACCAATCGGGATGGGGTCCAGACCTCAAGATTGGGATTGGCAAAGCTGCAAAAAACCCTGATTAATCTCTATCTTAACGATATGGGCATCTTTCAGAGCGAGATGGGTTTTCCGGTGACCAGACATGAGCTCAATTATCTGAAAGGAAACCTGCGCTTGGCCGAGAAAAGAGTGCTTTCTCCCATCAGGCTTTCGGGGTGGATTCGCGCAATAAATTCTGATGTTAAAGAAACATTCAAAAATATCAAAATCAAGCATCTCAGCCTTTCCATCTCTACCTCCAGACAGATGATTTTGGGCAAATTTCAGGGCAGAAAGAGTGAAAAGGATATCTTGAGGTTGATGAAAAATAGCGTAGTATTGGCTAAAGAAAAAGGAGCTGAATCAATCGGGGTTAATGCAGAGGATGCCTCCCGCACCGAGTTGGACTATTTAATAGAATTTGCCTCTCTTGCCAAAGAGAATGGAGCGAGCCGTATACGCTACTGTGATACCCTTGGATATGACTCTCCCTTTACTATCTATGAGAGGATATATAAGTTGGCCAAGGAGGTGAGGATACCGATAGAACTTCATTGCCATAATGATTTAGGTATGGCTGTGGCCTGCAGTCTTGCCGGAGCAAAGGGGGCGGTTGATGCCGGGGTTGATGCCTACATTAATACCACGATCAATGGAATGGGGGAGAGAACCGGAAACGCCGATTTGGTCTCGGTGATCCTGGCGGCACAGAAATCCTCCGGCATCTCTGACAAATATAAACTCGATAAAAGAATTGATTTGAAGAAAGCATGGAAATTGTCCCATTACGCCTCCTATGCCTTTGATGTTCCCATTCCTATCAATCAGGTTGGGGTGGGAGCCAATGCTTTCGCTCATGAATCCGGGATTCATGTCGATGGCGCCTTAAAGGACAGAAGAAACTATGAACTCTATGACTTTGAGGATTTAGGGAGAGGAGAACCGGAAATTATTGAGACGGGAAGAATGATAACCGTTGGGGAATATAGTGGCATTAAAGGTTTCCGCAATATCTACGGGAAGTTAGAGATAGAATTTAAGAATGATAGGGAAGCGCGCAAAATCCTTGAATTAGCCAGATATGCCAATGTTCACACCCAGAAGCCCCTTACCGAGGATGAACTGAAATTCATTGCTCAATATCCGGAAGAGGCCCATCAGATTATGACCGTCACTCCATAAGGGAGGCTCGGAAAGTTTCTTCGGCGGCACGCTCGATTTCCCCAGCGAGGAAATCTTCGCTCTCGTTGCTCCTCACTCGTCCGCCTTCGGCGGACACCGTGCCCGTTCGTCACTAACAAGGCCGCTACAGAAACTTTCCTCGCCTCTGTGAAAAAGATAAACAAGGCCGCTACAGAAACTTTCCTCGCCTCAAGAGAGATA
>DAOVGU010000062.1 GCA_030672255.1 bacterium | reverse complement strand
ATCTTTTAGGACTTGGGCACCGCAGAATCGGATGCATCAGTGTTGTCAGAAGCTTATTCTACGCGGCAGAGAGATGGCGGGGCTATGCTGATGCCCATTATGAGGCCAATGTAGCCTTAGATAAGAAATTAACGGTTGAGGTAAAAAATGCATTTATAGATTTTGCGAAGGAATTAGACTATCTCTGGAAAAATTCAAGAAAAGTTTCGGCCGTTTTCATCGCCGGGGGTAATATGATTCCCTTTATCCTGAAATATCTGAAGGATAAAAGGATGAGAATTCCGGAAGATATCTCGGTAGTGGGATTTGATGAAGTGTCATTATCTCCTGAATTACCGGAAATTATGACGGTTAAACAGCCATTAGCAGAGATGGCTAAAATAGCGGTGGATATTCTGATTAAACTACTTAAGAAGGAAAGGAGTGAGCCGGCTGAGATTGTCCTGGAGCCGGAAATCATTAAAAGGAATTCCTGTGCTCCGCCTTGCGGGAAGTTTAAAGTCTAATCGAAGGGGGAATATAAAGAGAAGGGAAATGATTTATTCCTGTTTAGTCCTTCAGAGGGGTTCTGGAGGGACAGGAGTAAAAAATGGAGAAAGAGATGACCGGAAAGATATTATTGAAGAGATTGGCTAACCCCGTATTCCTGAACCTGGCCAGGAACAGGTTTAATACGGGGTCCAAAAATCGGACTTATGTCTGTCCCAAGCACAAAACGGGGTTTACGCTGATTGAGCTTTTGGTGGTAATAGCCATCATCGCCATTTTAGCGGCAATGCTATTACCTGCTCTTTCTCAAGCCAGAGAGAAGGCAAGACAGGTGGTCTGTATAAGTAGGTTGAAGCAGATAGGGATAACATTAGTGCTATATGTTAATGATTATGATGGTTGGCTTCCCCGTGCGATAGATACTAAGTGGGGCATGAAGTCCTGGTATTATCCTATTTCTCGTTACTTTGGAGGCACAGGTAAATACCCATATGTATACTGTGGGGAAAAGGGATTCTATGTGTGCCCTTCCGACCCCAACCCACTCAGTGACCCAAAGACTAGTTATGCAGCGAACCTTTACTGCTTAGGTGGTTGCAATGACTGTAGCACTTCACCGCCGGGGACAGGTAATAGCAAAATGCGTAAATTATGCCGGGTGAGAAATAGTTCCTCTGTCTGTGCTTTTGTAGGTAGTGAAGGTTCTGCCAAATATTTTATTGACCCTTCTCAGACAGGTGCAACAGATGGAACGCGGAGCAACTACACAGTAACTTCAAGGCATAGTGGGGGAGCAAATATCCTCTATTTAGATGGTCACTGTGGCTGGAGGAAGATGCCCTTTCCTACATTAGCAGAGGAGAGAAGTTTCTGGGTAGCTGAATAGTAAAATAAAAAAGAGGTAGATTATTATGTTAAAGAAAATTCTGGTAGGAGTGGGAAGTGTAGTATTTTTGTTTTCTGGTTTTAATGTAGTTAAGGCAGCAGAGTTGAAGAAAAAACCCTATCTTTATCAGGAAGGTTTTGAAAATATAGACCCTTTTAAATGCTGGTCAGCTAACGCTGAATATAAGGTAAATTTCAAAGGGCTAACAGAAGAAAAGGCTCACTCTGGTAAAAAGTCTTTTAAGCTTGATATTACCTTTTTAGGCCCTGAGAAGAAAAGTCTCTTTGCCTACTGGGCTATTCCACTGCGGGTTCCAGCAGAAGGTAAACTTAAGTTCTCTGGTCATATCTTGGTAGACGAAGAAAGCACTTCCAGCGGTTGGAAACGTAGCAAACTAGGAGTAAATGTTTCTTGTACCTTTCATTCTGGTTGTGCCCGTTTTGACAGGACTTGGCGGGTTCCTAGCAAGGGAAAGTGGTATCTAATAGAAGCAGATTTAGTAAAGCATGGTAAGCAACTTGCTGATAATTTATTACGCAAGTATAAATGGGGAATGACAGGAAAAGATGTTGGTATTTATATAGATAGAGTTGCCGTTTTTCTCGAAGCAAAAGCAGGAGAGAGGGTAGTGGTCTATGTAGATGATATAAAGGTTGAAGGAGAGGTCCCTACGGAAGAAGCTTATAAAGAGGAGAGAAAAAGAAGATGGGTTCTAGTTAAGGAAAGGGTAGAAAGGAAACTTGTCTATTGGGAAAATTCTTTAAGTAAAATATCTAAAGATTTAAGTTCTCTTAAAGGTGAAGAGAAAAAGAAACTTGAGAAGAAGATGAATTCGTTAATAACAGAAGTATCTGAGATAAGGAAAAGGAAGGGGTATATTAAGGCTTCTGAAGAGAAAAAGATCTCTTCTTCTATAGAAAAGATTAAGGAAAAAATTTCTAACTTAAACCAAGAAGAAGGATATTTTTAAAAAACAATAAAAATGGGGGTGAAAGATGAAAGCAAAGAAAAGTAATATAAGTATATTTGCTTTAACGTTGTGTTTGGGACTTTTGTTGCCTTGGATGTCCTTTGCAAAAGAATCTCTTCAGAATAAAAGGGTGGTTATCTTTTACCAGGAGAGTTTTCCAGCCAGCGGAAAAGATATCCTCTGGTACAAGGAAAGCTTGAAGGATCTTGGATTGGATGTGACGGTTGCCGGGGCAAAAGAACTCTCTAATGCCAGTTTTCTTACCAAGGAAAGATTTGATACACTTATTCTGCCTGATGGCTACAATATTCCCTTTGAGGCTGGATATTCCATTCCTAATTTTCTTGCTGAAGGCGGAAATGTGATTACAAGTGTTCTTCCCAAGTGGGGCATTAAATATGATTTAGAGAAGAGAATCTGGAAAGATAAAGTTCCTTTTGGTGGAGGGAGGCGCTCTGAACTTCAAATAAGATTTCTTCCCTGGAAATGGGCAAAGAGAAGCCTTAATACCACTTTAAAGCTGAACCCTAACCTTTCTCCTCTCTTTAAAAAACTTCCCCCTACTGTGGGGCCATTTAATAACAGTTTTGGTCTCCCCGACAAGATGAATTATCACCGTCTCAGGGCAGAAGGTTGGGGTAGTGGTGATGGTGATATTTCGGGTGGCCCAAATATAGAGACTGCAGCCAACATCATTTTTCCCATTTACCTCTTGCCCAATGGAGAACCTGCCGATTTTATTGCCTATCGTTACCACAGTAATTACTTCAATGACTCTACTTTGGTTATCCTGGGGAATCTGGGTTCTTCACTTATGAATACCACATCTGCCAGAGATATCCTTTATGCCTCCTTGAAGGTTTGTGAGATAAGATTTCCAAAAGAAGAAGAACCTTCCTACTATGAAAGAGTTATTAGACTTCAAAGAGAAGTGAGTGCTTTTGGTAAACTCTTTGTAGAAACCTCTGCTTCTTTAAGAGATATAGCCTTCTGTAAGTTTTATCAGAAAAATAAAAAAGAATTTGAAGGTTTAAAGGAAAAGATCTCTCAATGTGAAAAAACTCTCTCCTATATAATAGGCAAGAAACAATCAATAGACAAGCTTCTCGTCTTGGGTTCAGATACTAAAGAACAGGATAAGAGAAGAAAAAGACTTCTATCCCGATTATACGAGGAAACAGAAAAGCTCCAGATATTCAGGAGAGAATTGGCAGAAGAGATTAAGAAAATTAACTATCCCCGAGAAATAAGGATAAGAAACCTTTGGGGCCAGTTTATAGTTGATGCTGGGATAACTAAACCTATAAGCCTTTACACGCTGCGGCACGATTTCTTCCAGAGCCTTAAAGAGATAGGAGCAAATGCCTATTACCCACAGCACGAAACTCGTTTTCTCCACCACTACTTAGATGACCCAATAGTAAGAAAAAACGCAGAGGGAATAAAGTTTGACATTTATTCCCCTTCTATATTGTATCCCGAGATAATCCCTTCTCAAGGTATTCTCAACCCGGTTACAGGAGAGGTAAAAGAGACCAAGAGACAAGTTTACAGATATAAGCGGCTTGAAAAGAGAATAGCTGATTTTATTTCTATATGGAAAGATAAGCCTGTTGTGCGCTACATTGCTGGTTGCAGAGAAGGTGGATTAGGCGTTAGATTCTGGGGAGAACAGGCAAGAGAGGAGTATCAGGAATATCTGAAGAAAAAATATAAAGAAATTGAAACTTTAAACAGGCAATGGAAGGCAGACTATAAGAAATTTGAGGAGATAAAGCTTCTAACAAAAATGCCTAAATCTATCTCTGAGCATAGTAATTGGGAAGATTGGACAAACTTCAGAGAGAAGAGATACCTCTCTGATGGACAATGGGCTTATGATACCTTCAAAAAATATGACCCGAAAACACCACTCTCCAATTTTTCTGCCTCTGAGCACGTGATGGGAAATACTCTTTGCGGACTCAACTTCTACCAGCTTACCAAGCTTACCGATATTAGTGGAGTGGATGGGACCCGATGGGCTCCCACGAAGAGAGAATGGGTCTGGCTTGACCTCAACTGTGGCAAGCCATTTTTCACCGGAGAGTGGAGTCAATTTTACATCTCAGCAAACCATCTAAAAGGCAGAAGGTTGCTATGCGATGAGACCTGGAAAGCTCTCAGCGGTGGAATGGTAGGAATTAATCTTTGGGTCTGGAGGATGTATGGGCGCGATATAGGAAACTATGTAGATACTACGGGACTACCCACCCTCTATGGCTGGCAGTTAAAGAGCCTGGTTACCGACATCAACAGATTCGACCACATTCTCTTGGATGGCAAGAGAAGGGAACCACAAATAAGAATACTCTTCTCTGATACCAGCCGCTGCCATCAAGGCTGGGGTGTTAGGATATTATACCTGGGCGTGCCTAACTCTCATCGCACAGCGACAACCAACTTTTACATGCACTTTTTAAGATCTCACATTCCAGCAAGAGCAGTAGCAGAAGAGGCTATTCTGGAAGGGGCTGACCTTTCTGAAGCTCAGCTCCTAATTGTGCCCCAGGCAGAATACCTTTCCGAAGAATTGCAGGAAAGATTGCTTGATTATGTGAGAGATGGAGGGAATATCCTTTTGGAAGGCAAAGTAGGTCAGCATGATAACTATGGGCACCCTTGTAATCTTTTATTTAAAGAAGCAGGGGTTGTTCCTTCTGTAGTGAGAACAAAAGAGATCCTCCTGCCAGAGGGTGAAATCTATCTCATTACAAAACCCAAACTTGCCTTCTCTCCCGCACTTTTTTCCCCGGAGAAGGCAAAGGTGCTTCTAAGCTACACCAGTGAAGAACCAGCCCTTATCTCTATTCCTCTGGGTAAAGGTAAGCTCTTAATCAGCGGCGCTCCCTTTGGTTTTGACTACAACACTGCTGCTGCTTCCTTAATAATGAAGAAAGTCACCCAGGAGATTAACTTGACGCCCAGATATATCTGCCTTGATAAAAAGCTTTTAATCAGAGACTGGGAATATAGAGGTAAAAAATATCTTATCTGTGCCTATCGCAGGGATAAGGGATTGGTAAACAATCTAAAAAGGTTTAGATTGAAAGTTAAGGGGAACTATAAAGTTGTCGATTACCTTCTGGGAACAGAGATACCTTCTCACTTTGATGGCAACTATACCTCTTTCTACGGCATCATTCTTTCTCCTGGTGGCAGGGTCTATCAGCTAAATAAGGCATCTTCCCTTAGAAAAGTTTCTCTTTCTTGGCAAACTCCTACTGGCAAGATAAGTACTTTAGGCTCAAATCTTTCCTCAAGTCCCGTTTCTCTTCCCTTTAAAGGGGAACTTCGTGTAAATGAACCGAAGACAATAGATGGGTTTCTTTTTCAGGCAGATGTAGTTGCGTTAACAGATAATAGCGGCGAAGCCTATCTTACAGTGAGTAAAAGAGGGGAAAAAGTAAGAAGAAAAGTTGAACCAAACAGGGAATATTGTTTTTCTTTTAAGAAAAACTCTTTTCTGGTCAAATGCCTCTCCTGCCACTTCGTTATGCCTTTAGGCATACGGTTAGAGGTAAAAGGGACTGAAAGAAAAACCGTTGCTTCTATCTGTTCCCTCAAAAAAGAGGATTATTTTGGTCATAAAAGTCTGGTTTTATCAAATGGATTGATAGAAGCAAGAATACTTCCTGAAAGTGCCGGTCGTATAATTGAACTCATCACTTGCTATGATAAGACTAACCACCTTAAACAGTCTGAACGTGAAGGACATTTGATCGGTGGTATAGATGAAATCGACCATGGCTGGCCTGGAAGTTTCTACAATCAGAGCTTTTCTTACCAGCTTTTAAAAAACACCCCAGAGGAAATAAAAATCCTTTTAAGGCTGAGAAAGCCAGTCAAAGACCTTATGCTGGAAAAGATACTTACCCTTAAAAAAGGAGAATATAAACTAAGATTGGAAATAAAGGAATATAACTATGCAAAAAATTCTCGTTTTCTTTCCTTACATTTACAGCCTGAGTTGAGTATTGGGGGTAGTGGGGGTGTTGAAGATGCCTTCTTTATCCCTATGGGGGAAGAAGTAGAGGTTTTCCCTTACTTCGCTGGGGGGATACCCCACAACATCACTGCCTCCCGAAGTTGGGCAGCGTGCGCTGATAGAATTTCAAGGTTATATCTGATTATTTCTTTTTCGCTGGAAGAAGTCGAAAGATTTGTACCTTCTATGCTAACTACACATTACAATTTGTCAACCCATGCTCGCAGTAAAGAAATTCAGCCCCACGCATATCTTCCCTTAAACGTTAACCTTTCCTTTGTTAAGGGAATTCCTGGAATAAGCAATTATAGCAGGGAGATCGCTTCTTACTTAGCACTGCCAGGAAAAATGATTAATCAAAGCGAGAGTGTGCCTCTTACAGTGGAATTAGCCACTGATTCATCGGAAGAGAGAGAAATAAAAGGAGAAATTTGCCTTTATCATACGGGTAAAAAACTAAAAGAGCTGGCTAACTTTGGCGGAATTGTCTCCTTTGAAAAACCTATGAAAAAATCCTTTTCCTTCTCCTGGCAGGATTTAGCTGATGGAAAATATGAAATTTCTCTTATCCTTTTTAATAAAAAGGGAGGTTTGCTGCTAAGTACTAAAAAGGGTTTTTCTCTAATCGGTAATCAAAAAAAGAAAAACTTAGAAGGATATGAAAAATTTAAAAGAAGGCTGAAGCAGCTGAAAGGAAAGTATCCTTCAAGGAATGATGAGCTCTTTCAAATCTTTGTCTCTTTAGAAAAGTTCCGTGCAGCCCTTGAAGAAAATAGTGAAAAAGAAATACTTTTGAAAAAAGAAGAAATAAATCAGGCATTAAAAGGAATAAAGTAATAAAAGACTGGAAAAATTTATTGATTGAACCCGAAGGGAGAGAAATGGAATTCTTTATTGATACGGCAAAGGTGGAGGCGATTAAGGAGGCAAGGGGATTATCCAGGATAAATAAAAAAGGGGGTAGATTATTATGTTAAGGAAAGTTTTGGTAGGAGTGGGAAGTGTAGTATTTTTGTTTTCTGCCTTTATGGCAGGAGCAGGAGAGTTGGAGATGAGGCATTTCCTTTTTCAGGAAGATTTTGAAGAAAGCGATCCAGTGAAGTCCTGGGTAACTAATGGTAAGTATACAGTAAACTTCAAAGGATTAACTGAAGAAAATTTTTTTTCTGGTAAGAAATCTTTTAAGTTAGATGTGACTTTCCAAGAGGGGAGATATTTTTATTGGAAACTTCCTTTACCTAAAAGTATACCAGCAGAGGGAAAGCTCAAGTATTCCGGGTATATTTATTTAGGGGAGGAAAGTACTGGAACTGCTGTTCTGGGAGTTCAACTTGGAATTGCTGGCGGTAACAAAGAAATTGGAAGTGGTAGTCCTAAATTTGGTGGGGCAAGAAGCAAAGGGGAATGGAAACTTATAGAAGGTGATATAGTAAGCTCTGGTAAAAGCCTTGCTATGGGAATAGCAAGTGAGAGATGGGGAGTAAAAAAAGAAAATGTTGGTGTTTATGTAGGCAGAACTGGCCTTTTCCTTTTTGGAAGAAAAGGAAAAAGGGTAGTTGTCTATGTCGATGATATTAAAATAGAAGGAGAGATTCCTATTGAAGGGTCCTATAAACAGGAAATAAAGAGAAGATGGGCCCCGGTGAAGAAAAAATTTGCTGAGAAGATATCTTTATGGGAAAAGGCATTAGAAAAAAGGCAAAAAGAGATTGCTTCCCTCATTGACCTTTCTCCTGAGGCGGAGAAGAAAAAGGAAGAGGTAAAAGAAAAAATAGACTCCCTTAAGGGAAGGATAAAAGCTATAACATCACGGAGATATATAAGATTTTCTGAACAAAGGGAAATAGATTTGCTTTTGGAAGGTAGCAGAAAAAGTATCAAAAATGTCAAATTCATCTCAGAAACAGAAGAAAAAGATATGCTTGTCTATGTAATTTCTCCTATAACTAGCTTAAAGATTAACCCTTTTGATTCCGTTATCCCGGGAAAAATCTCAAAGGAAATTGAAATGGTGGCTACACCAGGAGAATATGAATCAGCAAGCTTCATTATCCATGCTCTATCTGATATTACTTCTTTAAATTGTAGTATCTTTAAGTGATGGTTACAGATATTCTTATTCATAGTAATAGGGGGAGTTTCCAAAGAGGGGGGAGTTGATAACTGTTAATAGTGTTGATAACTTTTTCCCTTTGACACCCATCAGAACCTCCAGTAAA
>DAOVGU010000189.1 GCA_030672255.1 bacterium | reverse complement strand
TCCGAAGGTTAGATATCATTGACCTGTTGAACTTAAGTCTATTTAAGCTGCAAAAACTCAAAGAACCGTCTTATCAGATGGCACTATTTTAGTAAGCTTTTTATTGGACAGTAGTGATAAGATATCCCTTATCATGTCATCGCAAACTAACTTATTATATGGAATTTCAAAGTTATTTCTTCGCAACCTGAAGGTTGCGGCTACCTGTTTACTGAAGCTTGCGGCTACCTGGTAGTCGCAGGCTTTAGCCTGCGCTAATTTATGGTTAATGTCCTCAAGTGCATTTTTATATATTTTCTTCCAAAATTATCAATTCGTAAGTTTTACTGTGCCAGTTTGACACTATTTCATAACTTAGAAAACGCAATCTGCTAGACAAAATGGAAAAGGCATCATATGACAATTTCGATTTGAACTCATTTTCGCGTAGTTTATCAGCCACAATATAGAACTTTGAATAAAAATCTTGTAACTCAACAAATTTCAATAGTGAATGAACCATATCTGTTGTATGCTCTACCTCAAAGAATGAATTCGGCATTTCTCTTTCATTAAACCATATTACATCTACCGTTTTCGCTTTTTTTACAAGATGTTCGTAAGTAAAATTATAGAAATTTTTTATAGTGGCAATATCTGCAAGGCATTTCCCCAGATATTTTCTCTTTTTGTCTTGTGGAGGCACTGATGTTTGAAAATTTTTCAAACTACCTATTTCTAGCAGCAACCCTTGATAATAGGAATGGTTAAATTCTGTCTTTTTGGATAATGGAATTTCTTTAGTCGGTAAAATCTCAATAGGCAATTTATCTCTATATTCTCTCAATGCCCAAAGTCCAGGCTTAATCTTAAAGAAAAATCTGTTATCCTGAACAATGCGGCGGATACTTGCAAAAGGCGTTTTAGTTTTCCATTCAACACTATGAACTTTAAGGGCCTCTTGATACAACAACCCAAGCGTAGCGTAGCCACCCTTGCCTTCCATTACTTTTATCACTGCTTCATATTGCTTCATTTATATTCACCTAAATAAAAGTATGTAGCTTTGCGATAGTAATCTTCATTTTTAAGTTCTATACAAATAATTTCGTTAAAACTCGTATTTAATAAATAATCGTTGCTTTTTATCAGGCTTTTAAACGCTTCATTTTCATTTTTCCCTTTGGCAAAGCCAATGACTTGGCAATTTTCTATATCTGGTTCAGGTGATAAAGTATTTGGCTGGTATGTAGCGCCTTCTTCGGTCATAAAAATACAGCTTTTCATTTTCCCCTGATATATTATTCGCTGTGAGTTGCCCATTTGCTTCTTTGTTTGAAACTCCAGACCGTTGTTTGTTCTTCTTTGAAATCTTTTGGGTAAAGGGTTTTTGTTTTTTTAGAAATATTAAAAGCGCTAACATTAATTCCATGGGATTGAGTAATTAATTTCTCAATATACCTGAATGTAACCCCGTATTTCTGCCCAATTTCTAAATCGGGCATCCCCTTTTTCTTCTCTTGCAGAATTACTTCTTGAAGTTCATTTTCAGTTTTAAAACTTGTTTTTTGATTAGTCATTGTACGCCATCTTATCACTAAATCTATCGTTTTTCCCAATGTTTCCAGCATATACGAAGTTTCGGCGAAGCCGAAATCTGGGCGGACGAAGTAAGCCACAAACACCGAATTATGTTGAAGCTCTGAGAGAAAAACATTATCCAAAGTACTGTATTATAATGCAAAATTTAAATCCATACGGATTCAAAAGAAATTTTTCCTTGGATTCGTAAAATTCTTTATTCACATTAGGATCATTCAATTTTTCAAAAGACATATTCTCAATCACAAATTGAACACGATTTTTACCTTTCTTCACAGCTTTGCTTATGTCAAATTTATGAAGATCTTCAAAACCATGAAGTTTTTCAAACCGAGTTTCATTAACACTCAACTCGCAAAAATCATCTATAAGCAGACAAATTTCTGCGGAACGCATACGACTCAGTTCGAAAGGAATTTCAAATTCTCTGACAAAAGTATATTGTCCCCCATAGATAGCTTCATCATTTGCGATATTCTCACGATCCGCAATCCAAGTTGCAATCTTTAGTTCAGGATACTTACGGTCAGCTTCTTTCCACAAAGGATGGATCTGAGTCGGAACAACTTTAATATTTGATGGTAAGAATTTGTTTGTATTTGAGCCAATAAATATTGTTTTTTCATCGCTAACAATAGTAAGAGTCTCTGGACTTAACATCCCCAATTTTCTACTAATCAGTGATTGTTTGCGAGATAGATAAAAACCAACTAATATCAGAATCAATAATAATATACCAGAATATTGGTTCAAAAAGGTATTCATCCATGGAATAATTCGAATAGTTTTGCTAATAAAAAGAACTAAAGCATTGAGACCAATTATACTAATTACCCCAAGCACTACAGTAATAATAAATTTATACTCTTTGAAAAATCTTTTCATATTTTCATCTCCTGAGATTTCAGATAACGTTTCGAGTGTATCTGAAATCGCCGAAGGACCGAGCCAGCTACACTCTGTTATCTGATGTTCTAACTCTATTTCATATAATCTCGCATAAATCTCCTAACCCATTTAATCATATCAGCAACATCATCCTGCTTTATTTTATCAAAATGACCATGATCTGCGTTATTTCTGAGGTCTGCTTTTGCCGTTATTTCTTTCTGCACTAATTTATCGTAAATGTTTGCTTTTGCTAAAGAAATATTAAGTGTATCTATATTAGTCTTATCTGGATAAGAAATATTTTTCTTATCACATAATTTCCTTAATGTATCCTCCAAAACTCCGCCAGCTGAAGAGGTAGCAGGAACATGATATCCTTCTCGCAATAACATTTCGGCTTGAGAAAGAAAACCATCCAACAAATCTGCTCGCACTAAATATTTTACATCAGCAAGAAAATCATCATCAAAATCACGTTTTGCTGCTTCAACAATGCCATAACAAAGAGAAAAGTAATAACTATTGTTTTTTGTCTTATCATCCTTGGCTATTTGTAATAGCCGCTTGTAATGTTCGCTATCTTCACCACAAACCCGTTTTATTAAATTGAGAGTTTCTGTACGCCATCTTATATAATCTATATTAGAAGGATGGCGATACCATTCATGACCATCCCAGCCACAATTTTGTAATATTTTCTTTCCTTCTCCTATGAGTTTATCAAATTTACTAATTATTTTTTCTTTTACGTCCATTTCGATATCTCCTGAGCGAAAATTTCGCCTAACTTAAAATAACCGAAATAGTTCGTTTATCCTTTTAATTGCCAACTAACATTAACTTCATTGGGATTAATGGTTACCTTTCCGGGAACTAAAGAAACCTCATCAAATCCATAACACCTCCTGGCTTTCCTTCCTATTCCAATCCACATTCCCATATTTTTTCTCCTATTTTTATTTAAAAAACGACATTTGTTTCTCAGCCGCAACCGGTTCTGCTCCTCTTATACTTTCCGTCTCAACATATTTCAAAAGTGTTGCGATGCCATCTCTGGATTCTATCTCAATTCCACCGCACTTAATTAATTCTTTATTTCCAAGTGGTGGATTCTTGAAAGAAGTAGGGCTAACGACAAACAATGGAATTTTCATTCCCAAAGCAGTCTTTCCAGCGTCAAATGTCCCACTCATATTTCCGTCTTTACTCTTTTCCTCCCCAGATTCAATAACAATTACTGCTTTTGAAAGTGCGCAAACAAGCTTATTCCTAATCATTGCATTCCTTGCATTCCATTTTTCTACTGGATGAAATTGTGAGATTATAAGTGTATTGCCTTTCCATCTTAAATCTTCAAATATTTTCTTCTTCGAAAATTCTAATATTCCAAAACTTAGGACAATGGTTGTTGTTCCGTCTTCTTCAAGTGCACCTAAATGTGCATTTGTGTCAATCCCCTTGGCATACCCAGAAATAACATTCTCGCCTTGCATTGCTAATTCCGCCGCAAATTGTTTTGCTATTCTCACACCTTCATTAGAAGCATTTCTTGAACCAACAATGGCAATACCCTCAGATTTCAACAATGAAAGTTGCCCTTTACAAAACAGAAGAGGAGGTGCGCTATCTTCCATAAGCTTCAAAACATTTTTAGGATATACCTCGTGATCAAGGGGTATTATCTCGAGTCCGCTATCTTTCAACCTTTGATATTCTTCATAAATCGTTTCTTCATTTTGTCTTTGGAACGCATCAAAATTTGCCTTTTTAAGTCTACCCTTCCCAAGCTCTGGAAATGTACTCTCAAACTCAGACTTAGCCATATTAAAAACTTTTTTTAGCGAAAAACTATCTTCGCAAATGGTCTTGTAAATTATGTGTATGCTTTTGGGTCCAAATCCTCTTGCTTGAAATAATTTATACCATACAAAATCTAAGTTATTGGTCATCTTTTTGTCCTAGTTTTTGTTATAGTCAGCACATATACTTTTGAAACTTTGCCTTCCTTTACTAAAACATCCGTAATTTCGTTTAAAGTTTCTCCAGAGCGAAAGAGGTCATCAAAAAGTAAAACATATTTTCCAGCAAAACGATTATCCCTTACTTTGAAAGCGCCCTCAAGTTGTTCCTTTCTACTTTGTATATCTTCAACACCCTTTAAGGGCTTGGTCTCTTTAACTTTTATCAAGTAATCTAATGGCACAGGCAAATTTACTTTTTGACCAATTCTGATAGCAAGCTCTTGAACAGGTCGAAATGACCGATCCAGTTTTGATGGAGGCACGGGAATGATTGCGATCAAGAAAGGGAATACCTTCCGTGTCTTCGTCAGGAAATTGGCTGCAATCTCGGCAATAGGCTCAATTTTACTTTTGTCGCTGCGATATTTCAACAGATATAATAACTCGCCAATTTCAGTATATTTTGTTAAAAAATCTCTACTTATATATACCCTCGACTCAGGATCACCTTTAGTTACAACAGTTAACAGTTTGCTCCACACAGTATGCAAATCAAGAGCCCAACCAGCCCTCCAATCCCCCGTTAGTTTTTGTTCATTAATTTGCATTTAGCATTCCTCTCTTTAGCTTTCTAATTTCTTCGATAATTTCTGGATTTGTCGGTATGGCGGAGAAGATAACGCATTGTGCCTGGTTAAAAAGATTTGTCGCCTCCTAAGATTCCACCTAAGAGACCACCACCAATACCGGCAATGCCTTTTTGTTCTCCCTTTCGTTGAAAACGGGAAGCAGCAAAAATACGGTCAGCTAAACGAGAGAAAGGAAGACTTTGTAAGTAAACAAGTCCTGACCCGGTCATCTTTGCAAGAAACATTCCCTCTCCACCAAAAAGGGCATTCTTGAATCCTCCGACGAATTGAATATCATATTGCACAGATGGAGAGAAAGCCACCAAACATCCTGTATCTACGCGCAGGGTTTCGTTGGCCTGGAGTTCTCTTTTGATAATTGTTCCTCCGGCATGGACAAAAGCCAGCCCATCACCTTCAAGTCGCTGCAAAATAAAACCTTCACCGCCGAAGAGCCCTGCTCCAATCTTTTTTGTAAAAGCTACTTCGATTTCAACACCTCTTGCCGCACACAAAAAAGCGTCCTTCTGGCAGAGGAATCTACCTCCGAGTTTGTCCATCTCAAGTGGAATTATTTTGCCCGGATAGGGAGCCCCGAAGGCAACATGCCCCTTACTACTTCCATTATAGAGAAAGGTAGTAATAAAGAAACTCTCACTGGTAACCATTCGCTTGAATCCCTTAAACAAACCTCCGGCAGAGGTTTGCATTTCAATTCCCTCATCCATATACATCATTGCTCCCGCTTCTGCTCTCACTCCTTCACCCGGGTCTAATTCAACCTCAACAATCTGCATATCATCCCCATAAATCTTATAATCAATAATATCCGTCATCTTAATTCCTCCTCTTGCAAGATTATATTTTGAAATTCTTCTTCACGCTTGAAATTCAGTTTTTGATCAGTCATTGAGCCGTGAGCAGCATGTTAGCGGAGGTCAATATTCAATCAATTAATGCTTTTATTTTTGCCAATACCTCTTCTAAAGTCTCATTCGCTAATTTACATATTAGCTTAGCCTTACGTACTTTCCAA
Source organism: bacterium (assembly GCA_030672255.1). Taxonomy (GTDB): domain Bacteria; phylum Ratteibacteria; class UBA8468; order UBA8468; family UBA8468; genus DAOVGU01. The sequence continues at coordinate 16,719 of DAOVGU010000189.1, read as the reverse complement.
TCAAGGCTCTTAATTTGGTCAGAAAGTATAACACCTTTAATCATTAAGTTACTTGGAATTTTTACTTCAAATGGATAACCTTTAATATGAGAAGTAATTGGACAAAATAAACCTAATCCAACTTTTTGATTATATTGACGAGGAGATATGACTAAAACAGGACGCCGACCAGCTTGTTCACGACCGGCTTGAGGGGTAAATTCTAACCAGACAATGTCACCACGTGAAGGAATGTAGGTTTGTAGCATTACCAAATCTCTTTAGCAATATTTTGCCCAGTGTCAATTTCTTTATGAGTATTCTGAGGAGTTACCCGAGCAAGTAGGTCATCTAAATTAAATGATGGTTTTAGGGGCCTTATAACTAACTTCTTACCCTCTACTTTTATATCAACTGAAGCTCCATTGTCTATCTTTGCTTCTTGAGCAAATGTCTTGGGAATTCGTAACCCTAAACTATTCCCCCACTTTTGAATTTTTGTCTTCATATTAACTCCTGTATGTATATATAAAGTTTATACACTATTTTGTAATTTGTCAATAATTCACAGCAACTTGCTTAAGTTAGCAAATTCCTGTAGGGAAAGGGTTTCGGCTCTTCGCTTGGGGTCAATTCCTATAGAAGAAAGTTTATTAGAGATAATTTCTTTCTTGAAATTTAAGCCTTTTGCCAAAACATTAACCAGCTGTTTACGCCGCTGACTAAAACTTATTTTTACTAAATTAAAGAAATTTTTTTCATCCTTTACCAAAACCGGTGGTTTTTCGCGCATTTTTATTCTGATTAATGAGGAGTCAACCTCCGGCGTTGGAAAGAAAGTCTCCTTTTTAAAATCAGCGAGTTTTTCCACTTGACTGTAGAATTGTGTCCCAATGGAGAGAACCCCATACTCTTTCCTACCCGGGGGAGATACGAGCCTTTCCGCCACTTCTTTCTGAACGGTAAGAAACGCCAACACCAAATTTTTGCTCCAGGACAAAAGAGAAAAGATAATTGGCGTGGTGATGTAATAGGGAAGATTCCCAATTACCTTAAAATTTCCCAAGGAGTGAAAATGGTCAGGAGAAACCTTTAGAATATCTTCCCTCTTAATTTCAACGTTCGGAAAACCGGCTAAAACCCTCTGCGAAATGGAGCAAAGCCTCTCGTCAACCTCAAACCCAATTACCTTTTTTACTCTCTTTGCTAATTCTTTAGTAAGCAGGCCAAGACCGGTGCCAATCTCAATAACTATATCCTCCTTCTTCAAATTAGCTGCTCTTAAAATCTCCTCAATTGCCGAAGGGTCAATAAGAAAATGCTGACCTAATTTCTTTTTTGGTCTAAACCGATATTGCTTGAGAAGAGTTTTTGTTTCTTTGAGCAGAGACCAATCTTGCCGCATATCTTATTGCCTCCTTCATACTCGTAGAATCTGCTTTTCCTTGATAGGCAATATCAAAAGCTGTCCCGTGATCCGGTGAGGTACGGATGATCGGCAAACCAATTGTAATATTTACCGCTTCCTTAAAATAAAGGGTTTTTAAGGGAATGAGTCCCTGGTCATGGTACATCGCCACTACCAAATCATATTTTTTCTTTTTCACTACCTGGTAAAAGATTACATCGGAAGATATCGGACCCACGCAGTTGATACCAGCCTTTCTAGCAGCAGCAATTGCGGGTTTAATCACTCTTTCCTCCTCATCGCCAAATGCACCTGCCTCCCCGCTATGCGGATTCAAACCACAGACACCAATGCGAGGATTCTTTACCTTTAGATCATCCTTTAAAAAATGGTAACCCAATTTAATCTTTTCTAAGATTTTCTCTTTCGTGAGGGCAGTAGAGAGGTCGCGAAGAGCCAGGTGTGTGGTGACCAAAAGAACCTTTAACTCTTTTGCCGCCAAAACCATCCCCACATTTTTTCTTTTACTTAAAGCGGCTAAAAATTCTGTATGACCAGGATAGAGGAAGCCAGATAGGCCAGCCGCCTCCTTGTTGATGGGAGCGGTGACGAGAGCATCAATTCTTTTATTTTTGACTAAAGAGAAACTCTTTCTCACATAAGCAATCGCTGCCTTTCCACAAACTCTGCTTACCTTTCCCACGACAAAATCATTTTTTTTAACTTCTCCTAAGCTAAGGATATTAATTTGCTTTTCTTTAAATACTGCCTCTTCTATTTTGCTGATTACATTGAAAGAAGGGGGAAAGCTTATAATCTCCTTTGCCTTCTCAAAGATGAAATCCTCGCCGATAAGGATAGGCACAATGTTTTTTTTTATGCTGGAGTCAGAGAGCGCTTTGAGAATTACCTCAGGTCCGATTCCGGCGGGATCCCCCATACTAATTCCAATAATCGGCTTATTCATTTTCTTTTAGCCACAGATTAACACAGATATACACAAATACTGCAAATAAAATGAGACAAAGTGTCATTCCTGCCCCTGCTTACTGCATGCAGGGGTAAACTTAGCAGGAATCCAGATATAAAGAAATAGATTCCCGCTTACTAATTGCGGGAATGACAACTATGCTGTCATCCGTGTTCATCTGTGTCTATCTGTGGTTACATTTTCTTTTATCTCAATATAGGCATTTTTCTTTAATTCAGCAATAAATTCTTTATATCTCTCCCTGAACTTCTCCTGAAATAATTCTTCCTTGATCACTTTCCTGAGCTCTTCTGGATTCTCTTCTTCTTCCCTTTTCTCGGTGATGGAGATGAGATGATAGCCATCCTCCATCTCTATTGGTTTACTGAGCTCACCAATCTTCAATTTAGATAAAGCGGTCTGGAACTCTAAAGCTAGCTCTTCCTTTTGAAAACAGCCGAGATCGGTAGAGAGAGCCTCAAATTTTAGTTGTCCCTTTTTTATCCTCCGAAAGATCTCTTCAATTTCCCTTTTCTCCTTGCGAAAAATTTCACTTAACCGATAAGAGACTTTTTTCGGAAAATTCCCCTGAGATGGTCTTTCTGCAATTTCATAAGGAGTGACAGAAATTTTTTCAACCACCTCCTTTCTAATAAGCTTCTGAATCAAAAGTTGCTTTTCCAAGTTCTTCTTCAATTGATGTGCAGTTAGACCTTCTTTCTGCAACTGCTGATAAAAATTTTGCTCGGAAGAAAATCTTTCTTTAACTCTATTGAATTCTTCATCCGCTCCTTCTTTCTTTATTTGTTGCTTCTTTGCCTCCCGAAAAAGAAGAGCCTCCTCAATAAGATAGTTAAGAGCAGAAGAAAAATTTCCTTTAAGCTCCACCAATTCCCTAACCTCGCCTTCAGTAATTGCTTTATCATTGACGATAGCCACAATCTTGAAAGTGTCGGCCAAGTAGGAAGGAAGAATAAATGAAAAATAAAAAATGATACAGAGTGTCATTCTGAGCAAAGCGAGGAATCTCAATACGAGACCCTTCGCGGATTGCCACGTCGTCCCCCTAAGGCGGACTCCTCGCAATGACCTCGTCATATTAGTTTTAAACTATCACTTCAACTCCAGGCTCTGGAGTAGTTCCTCATTGACTCTGATCTTTGCTCTCTTCCTTAAACCTTTTAGATGGTTACCAAATGCTTCTACTTCTTTACTCTTTGCCAAAAGGTCTTTTATCCTTTCCTTCACATCATCAAAATTTTCCTTTTGCGGAGGAACAGTTCCGAAAAGAATAAACTCCTCTTTATGTTCTTCATAATAGGATCTTACCTCATTCATTGGAACCTCTATTCTTTTCAAAATCTCCTCTTTGGTAAATGCCTCTACTAAAATATCCTTTTCCTTATCCTGTAATTTTTGTCTTACCCTTTCCAATCTGTCAATTTTCTTCCTCTTTGCCTCCTGAAAGAGAAGTTCCCGATTGATTAAATCCTCCAAAAATTTCCTCTTATTTTCCCTGATAAAATCCCTGTAGTAGTCAGGGCTTAAAGAACAAAGCCGATTAAAATCCGAAACGGTGATGTTTATTCCGTTCACCTCGGCAAGAACGGCTTGGCGGCTTTCTCTCACTCTAAGTGTATGAAGAAGCCAGAGAAGGGAAACAATGATAACCACCAATGAAGACAAAAATAACCACTGCGTTGACCGCGCCGAAAGTTTCATTGCACCTCCTTATAAAAGCGTATCTTTCTTGGGAAGGAACCCCGATCATAGATTACCTTAATCTTTTTTTCGGCAAGAATTTCCCCTTCCTCAACGATGCCATTGCCATTTTTATCCCTTACAGATTGAGCAAGAGATATAATAGAAAAGAGGTTTGAACGCACGGTAATAAGATTGGCAAATCTTCTAAAAGTTTCTTCCTTCTCATCATCTTCATCAATGAATCCATCGCTATCGTTGTCATCCCCATCCATTCCTTTAGCAATCATTGCTTTATTAAGAATTTTCTTAGGATCTTTCTCTTCTTCCTCATCTTCAGCGGAATATTCTCCAAGAATCTCGCCAATTGTCTCAAACGGCCTGGCAGAAACAATCTTTTTTGCCAAATTCTCGTCAATTCCGGGCAATCCCATTAAGACAGGTAGAGAAGCGGTATTGATGTTAATTCTTCCTTTTAGAGGTTCTCTGACAGGTTCGGCGGTAGTGAGTTGGTCACAGATACCAATATCCTCTCCTTTCCAGAAGTTGATTGTCTTCCACTGAGTCCCTCGATGAACATCGCCTAACTCCCCAACCGTGGCAAAGGGATAATTCTTTACCGCACAACTACTCTGCCAGTTAATCAGGTTTACCTCTTTTCCAATTAAAGGAAAAAAAGTAGAATTTGGTTTTCCGGGAGTCCCAGTTCCAGGAATAAAATAAAATTTCTTCACCCGAGGATCATTTTTCTGCAGAGAAATCGGGGTCCAAAAATCTAGCCCGTAATAAGTATCTTCAATCGCATGAGAAGAGGAATCCTCCAACCTTAAGTTTCCACCGAAATCAAAAAGCAATATTGGATGGTACTGATCGCATCCGGATGGCGTAGGTACAATAGGCCAGGGGACAGGTATAGTCCGCTTTCCAGCCTTAATAAGCGCTATAGCTATATTGTCTCCAATGGTATAATAGCCATTTGCCGGAATAACTGTTCCTTCGGGAATTACAATCGGAATAAGAAACATATTTAAAAGAGAATAGAGAGTGTGAAGAAAAGAGGTGCCGGTAGAGGAGGTTGTAATTCTCCATCCGCCGATAGGGATATCAAAGGGATAGGGATTATAGAGTTCAATGTATTCACCGCCATCAAATATCTTGGTGATAATTTCCTCGAGTCCTGGAGGAACATCCAGAGGTTCTGGTGAGGCCTCTACCTCATTGAGGTAAGGAGTCTCCTCAATTCCGTAGTAAGTTTTCCATGTATTTGGGTCAAAGTTGGATATGGGAAAATTGTTCTTGTCTCTATAATCAATAATATTTACCGCAATCTGGTTGCAGATATCGGAATCAGTGATACCACCCTTTCTCAAGGCATACTTTATTCTCTCTATTGGCTCAGTATTGACATTCATCCTCAATTTAGCCTCGCTATTGATATTTTTATCGTAGGAATAGGTGGTGATTATATTTTTTATGGCTTCAAATTTTTTCTCCCCTATTCCTTTAACCCTTTTCAAATCCTCAATCGTCACAAAGGGCTGATCATCGCCAAAAGGGGATCTCGAGTAGAATTCATCCGGCTCATCTATTCCTTCATCACCCTCATCACAGTCTTCCTCCCCAGGATTTGGCCTCCCATTACGCCGGCCTTTGAGTTTCCGGTCATTGGCAGGAATCCAATCACCATCATTATCGATTCCATCCTTAACCAATCGGGAATTGTTTTTATCATCATCAAATTCTTTCTTGCCAGGTTTTTCATCCTTACCATAGCGAAATTTAACCATCGCCTTAGAGAGTCCTTTATTAATTCCGGGTAGAGCCGTTAACACAATCTCCGAGGGTTTCCACCCCTCATCTATTCCCTGCTCCCTGGTATAGGAGCCTTTGCTTAAATTGCCCGCCTCATTGATATTGAGTTTACCCTCTTCATCCTTCGTCAGCACACTATACCTGCCAACCAACTTTCCTTTCTTAAAAAGATTTACCCATTTAGAATCACCCTTTCCATCCCCATCTAAATCTACCTCATCCCCAGCAAAGTCTGAGTGCCAGGCCTCCGTCTCCACATCGTAACAGTTTTTATCCGCCTTTAATTGTACAATCGCCTTTTCAATCCCCAATCTTGCTATATTCTTTGCCCGCACCGAAAAAAGGTAGTTGGCGGCTCCCTTCTCCTGTAACCTCATTAAAAGCAGAAAGGAAAGTCCTATTACCAAAAGCAGAGATAAGAGTCCAATGACAATGATAATAGCAACCCCCTTATTATCCACGATTCTCAAGATAGGTGATCGCAGAGAAACTTTTCTCTATCGGCTCTTTTCCCTCTATTCCCTTAGGAGCAGAAATTTTGATTTTGATGCGCACCGCTTTCGGCAATCTACCATCCTGTCTTTTCCCTTTCCTGGAGTCCCAACAGTCTCTCCAGGAAATTCCATCATAGTATTCAAAAGTCATCTCTTGGACATTGGTGATTAAGCCCTGGCTCCCGGGAAGAGAATCGGAAAAGGAATAGTCTTTCTCCTCTTTCCCCATCCTTTTCAGCCAGACCTTCAACTCCTTCCCATCCAAATAAAAGATAATCTTACAGATATCGGAAGAATCTTTACGTGTAGAAAAGGGGCAGATGAATTTTACCTTTTTCTCCTCCCCAATAAAGTTAATGCGGTTATTCTTCCAATCATTCACCAGAGCGGTACACAGCCGACTCATCAAGAAATTAAGCGATTGTCTTCCCGCCTCGTAGATTCCCACTTTGCTTTTGCCCTGAGAAAAGGAGAAGGAGCTTTCCTTAAGAAGAAGCGAGATCGAGCCGACGACAACGATGAGAATGAAAGCAGCAATGAGAAATTCTAAGATGGTAAACCCTTTAATGTTTTGTAAATTCTGTCGTGAAGAATTCATGCTCCTTTTTTCTTTGCTCCTCCCAGGTAACTTCTAAATCAACGACATAGATCTTCTTTCCCGAGATTATTGCTCTCCAGGAAAATTTTGCAAAGTCAGGGTCGCAGCCGGACATTTCTTCCGGAGGGTCGGGAGAATCAAAACTACTGTAGAGTCCCCGGATCCTATTCAATTCCCTTTCGGCAACCAGAGCCGCAATGGTCATCGCCTTGCTTCTGCTAACTGCTTTGTGTCCCAGAGGAAAGAGGAAAGCGATACTTAATATCCCTATGGTTAATATGGCAAGCGCAAAAACAACCGTTATTAGAGTGAATCCACTTCTTCTTTTCATATCACAAAGGCGAGTCAAGCCCCTCTGTATCTCCCCAGAGGGGAGAACATATAAGGGTGAGCGAGGGTGCCAGTGCGACGAATAAGGAGCACTGTTTGGCACGCCCGCCGAGATGTGAGGCGGGCCGGACGGAACGAGAACGAAGATTTCCTCGCTGGGAATGCTGTGCGACGAGTAAGGAGCACGAGACAGCATTGGGTGCGAGATGTGAGCACCCTGACCGAAGCACCGTAGGTGCGAGACCTGACAAACGTGCCGCCGAAGAAACTTTCCGAGCCTACTCAATTCTCACTCTTCCTAAACTATTAACAATAATCTTCTTTGTTGAATGGTCCCTGATATCCTCAAGAATAAGGTGACCTGCCTGCTTTATTGTCCCATCGGCTCTAAAAATTGCAGGATTAAAATCGGAAGTAACTTCCTTTATCCTGATGTTATCAGGGAGTTTCAACCATTTGTCTTTCAATTTCCCACTTCCCTCATAGATTCCCCAACCTCCATTGATTAAATCAAAATCAACCCGACAAATCTCCCGTTTGGTGATGGCGTAACTTTTAGCCAACTTCAGGCTTTGCGCAATACCTTCACTCGTAGCCCCCAATTTAGAGCTTTTCACCTTATTAAAAAAGGCAGGAATACTCATTAGACTGAAAAGCCCAATTAAAATCAAAACAACCAATATTTCTAAAAGAGTAAAACCAGTTCTTCTACCAGTTTGTAATATCATCTTCGCTGCCAAAAACCATATCAGGACCACCAGAGTGAAGAAGATAGGCCGCATTAGGATGTTTGGTTTGTGGATATCTATATCGGTAGGAATTTCCCCAGGGATCGATAAAATTTCCCTTCTTTAGTTCCCTCTCCTTAAACCTCATATAGGGACCATGCCAAGAGTCACCCGCTATCGGACCCTGAAGGAGAGAAACTAAATTTTCGCAATCCTTTCCATTGCCAGAAGGATAATCGCTAAAGTCGCTTTCATACATAGATAAAGCGGTTTCTAAAGAGGTGATTGCAACCTGGGTCTTGCCAATAAGAGCACGTCTTCGTGCCTTCCTCAAGGTAGGTAAAAGAAGCGCAGCAATTCCGGCAATAATGGCCATTACCACCACAATCTCAGTAAGGGTAAATGCTTTAGCGCATCTTCGGTGTGAGCCTGTAGGGGTCGGATTCATCCGACCCGAAACAACGGGCGTCATAAATGTCGCCCCTACAATAGGAAATTCCATACAATGAACTAGTCTTTCAGATCTTCCTTATTGCTGACATCGGAGGTTCTGATATTGCCCGCATCATCAGCCGGAACCCATCTTGCTGCCCCGTCCACATAGAGAACATTCACCCCCTCAATGCTGTGATTTGATTTCTTTATTAAGGTTTTAGATACTCCTCTATCGGCAGCAAGGGCTAATTTAATATCAAGATCCTCACTCTCCAAATGCTCATCATCGTAAGCATAACTGGAGTTGCTCAGAAGATGATTGGAAATTGTGGCAAAAGAGCTTTTCTTATCTCCCGGGCAGTCCCAGACAGGAGAGGCATTAATATATCGGGGAAAGAGAAAACCCATCTCTGAAGAACCGGTATCCTCCACTCCATTCCCGGGGAATCTCTCATAGTAATCTTCGGCATACATATGGATTGCCATTCCGATTTGTTTAAGGTTAGCAATACAGATTGTTCTTCTTCCCTTTTCCCTTGCTCTTCCTAAAGCAGGTAAAAGTAAAGCGGCCAAAGCCGCCATAATCGCCATTACCACCAATAACTCCATCAGTGTAAACCCCTGCTTGAATCTAGCAGGGGTAAACCCTTTTCTCTTCATTTTTCTTCTCCTCCCGCTTACGCTTCGGTCGTCGGTCAGGGTGCTCACTGACTCGCACCCGACGCTATCTCGTGCTCCTTACTCGTCGCACAGCGTCCCTTGTCTTCTGGTTTCTCTTTCAGCTGTTTCATACCCAGAGCGATCTTTTTCTTTTCCGGGTCCACAGAAAGCACAACTACATCAACCTTTTCCCCTTTTTTCAGAACCTCCGAAGGATGTTTAATCTTGTCCCAGGAGATGTTGGAGATATGAAGCAATCCGTCAATCCCTTTCTCTATCTCGACAAAGGCTCCATAATTGGTGAGGCTGACCACTTTTCCCTTAAACTTTGTTCCTGAGGGATATTTTTCTTTAATTTTTTCCCAGGGATTCGGTTCCAACCTCTTCAGAGAAAAAGAGATTTTCTGATGCTCCTTCTCAATCCCGATGACCAAAAGTTCCAATTCATCACCCATAGCAATAATTTCGGAAGGATGTTTAATATGGCCAATCCAGGAGAGTTCCGAAATATGCAGTAGTCCTTCCACCCCCTCCTCTATCTTAACAAAAGCGCCATATTCAGTGATATTAACGACCTTCCCCCTCACTTTGGAACCTACAGGATACCTTTCCTCTATCTTTTCCCAAGGATTGGGTGTTTTTTGCTTCAGACCAAAGGAGACTTCCCCCTTCTCTCGATCAACGGTTAAGACAAGAACTTCAATTTCTTCTCCTACTCTTAAAAGTTGAGATGGATGGCTAATTCTACCCCAGCTCATCTCGTTAATATGGAGAAAGCCGCTAACACCATCTACTTCGACAAAAGCACCATAGTCAACAATATTTTTCACCTTTCCCTTAATCCATTCACCCTCCTTTAACTTTAAAAGAGCGGAAAGGTGTTCTTTTCTCTCCTCTTCCTCCAAAAGACTGCGGCGGGATAGGACCACATTCTTCTTGGGCCGATCAATCTTAAGAATCTTAAATTGGTAGTTCTTGCCTAAAAATTCTTTAGGTTCGGTTAAGGGTTTGGTATCTGTCTGGGAACCGGGAAGAAAGGCAAGTACGCCAATATCTACCTTGAAACCTCCTTTCACTATCTGAACAATCTTCCCCTCAATGGGAGAATCGGTTTCATAAGTCTTCTCTATACGATGCCAGTTAAGTGAGAGGTCGGCCCTTTCCTTGGAAAAGAGAAGTAAACCATTATCGTTTGGCTCCAGCGATTCAATAACTACATCTATCTCATCTCCAATCTTAACCCTTTTAGGGTTTTTAAATTCAGAGTTGGGGATTCTTCCCTCCGATTTATAGCCAACATCGATAACCACGCCATCCTTATCAATGCGTACAACCTTCCCTTTGATTAGATTTCCCTCTCTAAACTCCTTTAGTTTCTTATCGAGAATTTTGGTTAGTTCTTTATTCATTTTTCAGTCTTGCGAGAGCATCGGCCGTGGCTTTAACTACCCAATCGGGCGTAGAGGTTCCCGAAAGAATTCCAATAGTCCCTGCAGTTTTAAACCATTCCTCCTTAATCTGGGAAGGGGTTTCAATAAGAAAGGCGGGACGCCTCTTCTTACATAGCTCATAGAGAGCCCTTGTATTAGAACTCTCTTTACTTCCCAAAACAAGAAAGGAATCAACCCTCCTGGATAATTTAGCCACCTCTTTCTGCCTTTTCTTGGTAATTTCGCAGATGGTATTAAAGACCAAAAACTCCTCCGGTCCAATTTTCTTATACAGTTCGCTAATTATCCTCTGGTAATCTTTGACATTTATGGTTGTCTGACTCACCACCCCTACCTTTTTTGCCCCTATCTTTGATATTTGCCCCGTATTAAATACGGGGTTGATATTTGATTTTTGATCTATTATTATTGCTTCATCGCGGGCAAAGCCAGCCAAGGCCCCAACCTCAGGATGATTAGGATTGCCGATAATGATAACTTCATAGTTCATTATGACAAGATATTTTACTCTTTTCTGCACCGACTTCACGAAGGGGCAGGTAGTATCAATAACTCTTATCTTCTTTCTTCTTGCCTCTTCAATTAAAGCGGGATGAAGCCCATGTGAACGAATAATGAGGCTGCCTTTAATTCGAGAAGGATTGTCTACAATCTTTAGCCCTTTTTTTTCTAATTCCTTCATTACCAGGCGGTTATGAATGAGAGGTCCTAAAGAATAGAGTTCTTCTTTTCCCGCCTCTAACCTTCGCTTGACCAAACCGATTGCCCGCTGGACACCATAACAGAAGCCTGTATCCTCAGCAATAACTATCTTCATCTAAACGACTTTACTTTATTTATTTTCTTTCTGTCAAGACGAGTCAGTCCCCTCTGTATCTCCCCACAAGTAAATATTCAGTAAAGTACGTTCATCCTGTCATTGCGAGCGAACAACCCCGTATTAAATACGGGGGAGTGTGGCAATCCCTCACTTCTTGAGATTGCTTCGTCGTTTCACTCCTCGCAACGACTCCGTCGGATTGCTTCACTTCGTTCGCACTGACGTGGTTCACTGAGTACTTACCCCCACAAGTGGGGAGAACGAAGCAACTGACCATTGGCTGAAGGAAACTTCCGAGTCTTTTATTCTATTTCATTATCCGTTTTTTGTCAAAGGCTCAAGTCGTTCACCTTTCGGTGAACTCCCCAAAGGGGGTTTACACCCCCTATGGCGTGAACTAAAGTTCACTGTTACCCCCTCTACTTCGTAAGGGGGGCTTCTCGTCGCCCCCTTAGCAATCCCCCCTTGAGCCTGCGGTATATCAGAAGGTATAACTTCCTATAGGCTCAAGATTTTTGCTAGCTGGTATCGACGAAGGTCTATTCTTTTTCGGCGCCGATAGATCTTCTCTATCGGGAGAGGTACAACTTTCCCCTTATTGATTCCGACCATCCTTCCACTTTCTCCGCTCTTTAAAAGTTCGACGGCAAAAGCTCCAAACCGGCAGGCTAAATTCCGACTATCGGCGCTGGGAGTTCCCCCTCTCTGAAGATAACCTAAAGTGGTTGTTCTAACCTCGCCCTTGATTCTTCTTCCAATTTCCTTTCCAATCTCGGATATTTTTCCCGCTCCTTCGGCAACGATGATAATATAACTTCTCTTACCTCTTTTCCTGCCCTTCTTCAGCACATTGCAGATGTCTTCGATTTTAAACTTAACCTCCGGAATTAGAATCACCTCTGCTCCGGAGGCAAGTCCCACCTCAAGAGCCAAGAAGCCGCTTTCCCTTCCCATTACTTCAATCAAGAAAATTCTCTCATGGCTGGTAGCGGTATCCCTGATTTTATCAATGGCGTCAAGAGCGGTGTTAACCGCAGTATCAAAACCAATTGTCTCTTCCGTCCCAAAAATATCATTATCGATGGAAGCGGGAATAAAGCTCACCGCAATCCCTTTCTTCTGAAGAACGTAAGCACCTTTTAAAGAGCCATCTCCACCAATGACGATAAGCCCTTCAATATTTTCCTTTCTAATATTTTCAACCGCCTTTTTTATTCCATCCTTTTGTTTAAATTCAGGGCATCTTGCCGAATGCAGGATTGTTCCTCCCTTATTAATAATGCCACTCACCGAGGAGGAGTCTAACCGGCGAAACTTATTAGCAATGAGGCCGGAAAAACCCCCTTCAACCCCGATAACCTCCAATCCAAAATAGATCGCCGTCCTCACCGCCGCCCTGATCGCCGCATTCATCCCGGGAGCATCACCCCCACCAGTTAAAAGCCCAATTTTTCTCATTTTTTTGACAATTTTTCTTCCAATCTTTTTTGCCTGACGGAGTTGGTAACATCGGCGCGCGTCCTCTCGATAATCCCCCGGGCGCTATCAACGGTTCGACGCAGACCCCTAATCAAAGGTTCGGGATAATCAAAGGAAAAAAGGAAATAGTAGAGTTCATCCATTAAACTAAGCAACCTTTCGCAATCGGCTAATTTATCCTTGCGGATGGAATCAAGGATATACCTTCTCATTTCCCCAATTGCCTCTCCCATCCCACAGAGATAAGAAGACTCTCCAACCTTTAAATCTTGAGGTGCGGGTAAGGGTTGCTTCTTAACAATCGAGAAGAAAACCGAGGCCTCAGCATATTCCTTCTCCGCGGCCTGGAGAAAACCACCATAATAGATATCAGGATGCTCCTTCAGACTTTCTCGGGTTGGCTTTAAGAGTTTGCTCGTTTCCTTCAGTAATAATTGGGATTTTTGCAATTGACCCCGATGCGCCATTTTGATTACTTCCGAACAAATTCTGATTACTCTACGAGAAGAAGACAAAGCTTTCTCCCGAGATTTATCTTTGCTATCTAATAACTTTTTAATCCCTAAACCAATTTTATCTAATTTTTCCATATTTAACTAACCTCACTTTCCCCTGCCCGAAGGGGATAAAGCTATAATTATCCGTCCAATTTTCTCTATCTGTGAAACTACCCGGACCAACCGACAACAATTCTCCTGCCCGATGATGGTGAGGACCAAGTAGATTTCTTAAACTATTCGTCAGTTCAATCTCTAAGAGATTCTCTCCCTTTTTCAAAAAATTGGTGACTTCTACCTGATAAGGAGGCCAGAAGACAAGTCCTGCCTCTTTTTTATTAACGGTTACTTTCGCAATAATCGTATTGAAATTTTCAAATTTTAAAAAGATCTTCCCCCCTTTTCTATCCTCCCCCTCAAGGAAGGGCTCCCATCCGGTGGATGGGAAAGAGGAGACCAGGTGGGGGTGTAATTTAAATTTCTGAGAAAAAAGGAAGCTCCCGGCATAGAAGGGATAGCCTTGAGTAACCAGACCTTTTGATTTTGTTGACTGTTGAGACCTAACCCCTTTCCTGTCTTTGAGGATAAAATCTTTGCCCCGGATAATGTCTCTCTCTTTTTTGAATCTACCTTCAACTTTAAAATCACCAATAAGGTAGATCGATTCCAGTTCCACTCCATCCTTTTTATAGATTAAGGTCCTGGGCTTTGCTGGGGATTTAAACAGGCAACTTAATTCAATAAAGTTTTTTCCCTTTTTCTTTATTGCCTTTGAGATATCAATTTTTCTGAAGGAAGGATCGATCCAGAAGCCTTTATCCTGATATTTAATCTTTTTATCATTCACCTTAATCCTAAAGATAGAAGGGTTCTCCAAGATAAGATAAATCTTTTCAGAAAAGGAAAAATCTGCCTGAAAACCAAATCTTAGAGAAATATTCTGGACTTTTCCCTCCTTTTCTAAAGACTGTTGAACCTCCCGGACCGGAATTTTTTTGCTCCAGTTTCTGGCCCCCTTTTTCTTATAACAAGTATAATCCAAGGTAACTGCGTTGGAATTCAGTCTTTTGAATTCCCAGTTATCCGAGAGGATTGATTTTGATTCCGTCCCTTTCTCACGCAACCTAAAGGCTGCGGCTACCCGGTAGCCGCAGGACTTATCCTGCGCTAATTTACTTTTATCCAGAACTAAAAGATGAGAGCCGGTTTCAGGAAAGAAAAGGTTAAAAATGGTTTTACCATTTTTATAACTTGCCGGTATTTCCTCAGTCTCTCCGGTTAATGGATCCCATTCCTCTAACCTTCCTTTCCCTTTAATTTTAATTACGCTATTATATTTCCTTTTCTGGTCTGTATTGGCTAAGAAGTAAATTTCCTTTTTTTCCACTCTCCGATGCTGATAATAGATAGAACTAACCTCCTTTCCCGCCTCCTTGATAGAGATCTCTCTTTCTAACAGTTCATCCAGAGCCTTCTTTAGTTCCTCCTTTGATTGAGAAATAACTTTTACTTTTTTCCATAATTCTTTTAATTTTTTATTTTCTTCTGCTTCCATTAGAGAAGCTAAAGGCCTGATTGCAATTACCTCTCCTCCATTAGCAAGGAATTTAGATAAAAGATTAATGGTGCTTCTCCTTAAGGTAACTGCGGGAGGAATAATAACCAGACGATACTTCATTTTACCAACTTTAAAGATATCTTTTTCTACCTTTCCGTATTTTTCCAATAAAGATTCATCCCCAAGATCATAATCACCATGAATCTCGCCGAGATCTTTCGTCAAAGCAACAAAGGAGTTATTGAGTTTATCAACCTCCTTTGTATCGGAAGGCTTATAAAGGCACCAGGCAGACTCTACTGGATGCAGGACCAGAATATCGGCAATAAATTCTCCCTGACTCATGATATAACTGAGTCTGGCGAAGTAGTCCTCTATCGGTTTGTTATATTTCCAATAGGGCTGTTGAAAAGAAAGCGTTGGAGGATAATCTCTTTTTCGGCATCCCTTCATCGAATAGAGCCAGAGATGAGGACAGAAGAGGTTAACACCCAAAACAATATGCCAGTCACCAATCCACTTTCTTCCCTCAAGGGAGAAGTTCTGACCCGAGCAGCCGTAGAGCTCAGAAAGGACCCTTTCCTTCGATAGTTGGTGAGCAACTGAAGAGCATTGTTTCAAGGTAATTAAATTATCAATGTTTCTCCCTAAATGGTCAACCCCGGGAATATGCATATATTCATAATGGGGCATTGCCGCGCCAAGATTGGTCATTTGAGAAAGTAGCGTATCCTCAGCATTGTAATGACCGGTATAGGCAATCTTATGTTTATCGCACCAATGGTAGATTTGCTTTGTATAAGCCTCTAAGAATAATTCGGCGACCAATCTCCAGTAATGGTAGCGAATCTTTTTATAGTTACCCAAATTAAAGAAAAGGGAAAGAAGGTGGTTGGTAATTTCGTAGCCATATCTTTCTTTAAACTTTTCTGGCAGATTATCTGTCCAGGGGATATTCTTTTTATTAACCCCACGCCAGGTATTACAATTCGGTTCATCGGTAAAGATTCCGGGAATTGTTTTATCAAACTCTTTACCTACCTCTTTGAAATATTTTTCATAGGTAGAGTCAATAAAAGATTTTATAACCCTGGGATTTAGCGTATCAACATAGGTTTCATTATTAAATTGCAGTAGTCTCTCACCAATAACTTTGCGGAATGCCCACTTTTTGTTCTTTTTTGTTAGTTCTAATCCCTGATTGCGATAATCCTTTCCCTTCTTTGGAATTTTCCCGCCAGCAAATCCACTGGGCCAGCGGTCTTCATCATAGAGATAGGCAAGCATCTCTTCCTTCTTGCTATAGGCTACAGTATTTTTGATTCTCTCCATCCATTGCTTAGAAAAATAGGGAGTGATTAAACCAACCCGAGAATGCATAAAGAAACCTCCCAAACCCCCTTTCTTCATCTCATCTATTTGATGTTGAAGTTCTCTATCCTTTAAATCGTCATTCCAGGACCAGAATGGTGCTGCCCGGAATTCCTTTCCCGGGTTTTTGAATTCTTCTTTAAGCATTTTCATTCTTTACGCCCTCCAGATACATATAGATACATTTTGGCAATTCCTGACTATAACCTCCCTCTAAGATAGAAAAGCATGGCTTTTTTAAAGAAACAATCATTTCTCCAATTCTTCGATAGCTTGATTTGGTCAAATTCAAGTTAAGAAGAGAGTCTCTCTGATATGTATCAAAGCCAGCTGAGACAGCAATAAGCTCTGGATTAAATTTCTTTATAATCTCCAACCCTTCGGATAGGGTTTCCAGATATTTTTTCTCCCCCGTTCCCGGAGAAATA
>DAOVGU010000003.1 GCA_030672255.1 bacterium | reverse complement strand
CCAGGTACCTGCCGACATATTATTAAACCAATCCTAGAAAGGGAATTTAAGGCAAGAGGTATTGACATTGGCAAAAATCCGCCCCGTATTGCTCACTCCTATGAAAGGGTGATGCCCGGAAGAAATTATGTCAGTTCCATCCGCAACTTCTGGCGCACTTATTCCGGCATTGATGAGGAAAGCAGCAAGATGGCTCAGGAATTTCTTACTAATGTTCTGGATACAAAAGAGTATCCTCTCTACAGACTGAATAACACCAATGCTTCGGAACTGTCTAAGACCTTTGAAAATTCATTTCGCGCAACAAATATTGCTTTAGTCTATGAATGGGCGCTTTTTGCCGAGGAGGTAGGAATTAATCTTTTTGAGGTAGTAAAATCGATCCGGGTGCGTCCGACCCATAAAAATTTGATGAATCCGGGTTTTGGGGTAGGGGGGTATTGTCTCACAAAAGACCCTGTTCTCGCTCATTGGGCCTCGCTTAATGTCTTCAAAAGGGAGAAAGGCCTGGAAATGGCGGTTCATGCCGTTGATATTAATGACTTAATGCCCCTGCATAGTCTAAGATTGACAAAATCTGCTCTTGGCGGAGCGGTTTCCGGAAAGTATATTCATCTTTTAGGTGCCTCTTATCTCAGCGATGTTGGAGATACCAGACACAGCCCCTCTGAAATCTTCTGGAAGGCGGCGGTAAAGGAAGGAGCGATTGTATCGGTGCATGACCCTTTGGTAAAGGTGTGGCCGGAGATTCCGGAGGCAAAGATAGAAAAGGACCTCTTTGGCTCTTTGAAGGGTAAGGACGCGCTCATCTTTGCTGTGGGACACAGAGAATATTTAGGGCTTGAGCCAGAAAAGGTGGTAAGGGCGGTTGGGAAAACTCCCGCGATTATTGACACGCAAAATCTATTGACCGATGAGGAGATTAAAAAATACTTGAACTTGGGATGCAAAGTAAAAGGGGTAGGAAAAGGCCACATAGAGGCTTTGAAGGAGAGGAACAGATGAAATTCTTTTCAGATACGGCGATTGTTGAGGATATAAGGTGGGGAGCCAGTCTCGGGATTGTTGACGGGGTGACAACAAACCCCAGTCTTATTGCGCGCTCGGGAAGAAAGTTTGAAGAGGTGGTAAAGGAAATTACAGAAATCGTTGATGGTCCAATCAGTGCCGAGGCGGTGAGTTTAGAGGCAGAAAAGATGAATGTCACCCTTGTCTTTTCTGCCAACCAGGCTTTGATTGCTGCAAAAGTTGGAGCAAGTTATGTCAGCCCATTTATCGGGAGGATTGGGAAAAGGTTCCAAAATGACACGAAGTGTCATTCCTGTGAAAGCTTGTCCCTGCAAGATGGAAGCAGGGACAGGAATCCAGGCATCTAAATGGATTCCCGATTACTCGGGAATGACAGTGAGAGATTGCCACGCCCGCCACTGAATCATAGGCGGACTCGCAATGACATAGAGAGAGGTTTATAGTGAAAGGAGAAAAAGATATTACGGAATTACAAAAAATCTGTTTAGAGGTGCGCAAGGATATTATCCGGATGCTTGGGGAGGCAGGGAGTGGACATCCCGGAGGTTCCCTTTCTGCGGTGGAGATTGTTGTCTCCCTTTATTTTTCTGTAATGCGGCATAGAGCAAAAGAGCCGAATTGGAAGGATCGGGACCGTTTTATCCTTTCCAAAGGCCACTGCTGCCCCCTCCTTTATGCGGTTTTGGCTAAGTGCGGTTACTTTCCGGCCGAGAAACTTCTTACCCTGCGAAAATTAGGAAGTCCTCTACAGGGTCATCCACATAATATAGAACTCCCTGGTATTGAGGCCTCCACCGGCTCCCTGGGTCAAGGACTATCTGTCGCTAATGGTATCGCTCTTGCCGGAAAATTAAATAAAAAAAATTATCGGGTCTATTGTCTCCTGGGAGATGGTGAGACGGATGAGGGTCAGGTCTGGGAGGCAGTAATGACCGCCAACCATTACCATCTGGATAATCTCTGCGCCATCGTTGACAGAAATAGACTTCAGATAGATGGGAATACAGAAGATATTATGCACCTTGAGCCTTATCCTGAGAAATGGAAGGCTTTTGGCTGGAAGGTGATAGAGATTGAAGGAAACAAGATAGAGGAAGTTTTATCCGCCTATCGCCAGGCGGAAAAAATAAAGGGAAAACCCAGCGTAGTCATTGCGCACACCATTAAAGGAAAAGGGGTCTCCTTTATGGAAAACAGGGTAGAGTGGCACGGAAAAGCACCGAAGAAAGAAGAAACAGAAAAAGCGTTGGAAGAGTTAAATGCAGCCGTGTCATTGCGAACGAAGTGAAGCAATCTCAGAGAAGTGAGGGATTGCCACGGACGCTGTGCGAGGAGTAACGAGCACGAGATAGCGTCGGGTGCGAGATGTGAGCACCCTGCCTGACGAAGCGGTAGCTGAGGAGACTGCTATCGCTCCTCGCAATGACCCTGGCAGTTAAAAAAAATGGAATTAGAATCTACCCGGGATGGGTATGGAGAGGGATTATTAAAGTTAGGTAGAGAAAATAAAAGGGTTGTTGTCCTCACCGCCGATTTAGGGGAATCAACAAGGTCTCATTGGTTCCAGAAGGAATTTCCCGAGAGGTTCTTTCAAATGGGAATAGCGGAAGCCGATATGATTGGGACCGCCGCCGGATTGGCTCTTTCGGGCAAAATTGCCTTTGTCAGTGATTTTGGCGTTTTCGTCACCGGAAGAGTTTGGGATCAGTTAAGGGTCAGCATTGCCTATAATAATGCCAATGTTAAGATTGGCTCCACCCATTGCGGAATTACGGTAGGGGCAGATGGCGCTACTCATCAGGCAATAGAGGATATCGCTTTAATGAGGGTATTACCAAATTTCACGGTAATCGTTCCTGCCGATGCTATTGAAGCAACCAAGGCAACTATAGCCGCCAGTAAAATAAATGGTCCGGTCTATATTCGATTGGGGAGAGCATCTTTACCGATTATTACCAAAGAGACCGCAGAATTCGCCATTGGCAAAGCAGAACTCTTAAAAGAAGGAAAGGATTTAACCGTTATCGCCTGCGGGATAATGGTTCATCAATCTTTAGAAGCAGCAAATGTTCTGGAGAAAAAAGGGATTTTTGCCAGAGTTATCAATCTCCATACCATAAAGCCAATTGATAGAGAAATCATTATCAATGCGGCAAAGGAGACTGGAGCAATCATCACCGCCGAGGAGCACCAGGTAATGGGGGGGATGGGAAGTGCGGTGGCTGAGGTAGTGATGGAAAATTGTCCTGTTCCGATGAAAAGGATCGGGATTTTGGATTCTTTTGGGCAGTCAGGAAAACCGGAAGAATTGATGAGGGAATATCATTTAACCGCAGACGATATTGTTAAGGAAGCACAAAACATTCTGAAGAGAAAATAATGAAACTGGTGATTAGCATTTCGGGAGTGAGGGGTGTTATTGGGAAATCTCTTACCCCAGAGGTAATTACCAGATTTGCTGCGGCTTTTGGCACCTATAGTAAAGGAGGGAAAATAGTTGTTGGCAGGGATACACGGTTATCCGGGGAAATGGTTAAATACGCCGTTTTTAGTGGACTCCTTTCTACCGGATGTGGAATTGTTGATCTGGGAATTGTTCCTACTCCAACCGCTCAACTTTTAACCGAAAAATTGAAGGCCGACGGAGGAATAGTTATCACTGCCAGCCACAATCCCTCTGAATACAACGGTCTGAAATTTATCTCTTCTAATGGCGCTTTTCTTAATTTTTCACAAATGCAGAAGTTCCTTAATGTCTATACGCAAAATAAAAGTAAATATTCACCATCCCGTATTAAATACGGGATAAAAAGTTATCACCAGGAAGCGATTAATTTCCATTTAAAGAAGACCCTCTCTTTTCTTAACTCTACCAAAATATCAAAAAAACATTTCCACGTTGCTTTAGATTGTTGTAATGGCGCAGGTTCCGTCATTGGACCTTTGTTATTGAAAAGATTGGGTTGCCAGGTTTTTGTAATCAACGATAAATTAAATAAGCCTTTTCCCCATCCTCCCGAACCCATTGGCGAGAATCTTTCCGCTCTTTGCGATTTAGTGAAAAAAAAGAAAGCGGATATCGGATTTGCTGTAGACCCGGATGCCGATAGATTAGCCATTATTTCTGAGAATGGAAAGCCCATCGGAGAAGATTACACCCTCGCTTTGGTAACCAAATTTATCCTCTCAAAAAAGAAAGGGCCGGTAGTTACCAATCTTTCCACCTCTAAAGTAATGGATGATGTTACCGAGGAATTTAATTGTCCTCTCTTTCGTAGCAGAGTAGGGGAGATTAATGTCGTGGAAGAAATGAAAAAAAAGAAAGCAATCATTGGCGGAGAGGGGAACGGAGGAATAATTTTTCCTCCTCTTCACTATGGAAGAGACAGTTTAATCGGGATGGGACTGATTCTACACTATCTTTCTGAGAACAGGAAATCGCTCTCTCGGTTGGTGGAAGAACTTCCTTCCTATTATATGATGAAGAGGAAGATTCCTCTGCCCAAACAAGGAGCAAAAAAATCTATCTCTAAAATCAAGAAACATTTTTACAAAGAGAAAATTAATCTTTTAGATGGGATAAGAGTAACGGGTAAAGATTGGTGGATTCATCTGCGTCCCTCAGGGACTGAGCCAATCTTAAGACTGATTATAGAAGCAAAGACAAAAAAAGAGACAAAAGGGCTTTATCAGGCCGTTTGCGAGTTAATAGAAGGGTAAATACCATTTTAAGAGCGATTTAAGGGGTTTTTCCGTCCTTTAAGCCTATTTACCCCTTGCCAGACATTTAAATGCCTCTTTGTGAAAATAAATAGGAAACAGAAAGAGAGCACATTTTCCCCATCACATTTTTTTCTCCGTTAATAAAAGAGTTCCTTTACAAAGTTAAAATAAAAATAGGATGTGTCCCCGTTTTTCGCTATTTTTCGATTTTTTGCTTAAGGCATTACTTGAGATGAAATGATTTAAGTAGCTGTAAAATAAGAAGTTATGACTAAAGAGGTAAAAAGGCGTTTAAAAGGACTTAATCTCAAGCAAAAGGAGGCAGTAACCCATAAAAACGGACCTTTACTTATCGTTGCCGGGGCGGGTACAGGGAAGACAAAGGTAATTACCGAGCGCATTGTCTACCTTATTCTCTCAGAAGCAGCAAAATCTTCGGAGATCTTAGCCTTAACCTTTACCGAGAAGGCAGCAAATGAGATGCTGGAGAGGGTAGATATGGCAATGCCTTTAGGGTATGAAGAAATCTGGATTTCCACCTTTCACTCCTTCTGTGACAGAATCTTACACGAGGAGGGACTTGCGATCGGACTGAATACCAATTATAGAATTCTCCCCGAGATTGAGCAATGGCACTTCATTCGTAAAAACCTCTATCAATTCAGTTTAGAGTATTACCGGCCATTATCCGACCCCACTCAGTTTATCTACGCTCTTTTGACCCTTTTTAATCGCGCCAAGGACAATGATGTTAGCGTAGAAGAATTCTTAGCCTATAGCAAACAGATAAAGGTTGGTTCCCAGGATTCATCCGCCAAAGAATCAGTGGCGGAGGAGATAGGAAGGGTTAAGGAGTTAGCGTCCGCCTATCAGACTTATCAAAACCTTATTCTAAAAGAAAATAGCCTTGATTTTGGAGACCTTCAGAGCTTTGCTCTTCGGCTCCTTAGAACGAGAAAGAAGATCCGGAACAAATACCGGGAAAAGTTCAAATATATCCTCGTGGATGAGTTTCAGGATACAAATTATGCCCAGAATGAACTCTTGAAATTGCTTGTTAATCCAGAAAAAAATATTACCGTTTGCGGCGATGATGACCAGAGTATCTACAAATTCAGGGGCGCATCAATCGCCAATATCAACCAATTCACAAAAACCTATCCCGAAAGAAAAAGGGTAGTGCTTACGAAAAATTATCGCAGCCCTCAACCTCTTTTAGACTATGCTTATCGGTTAATCAAAAACAATAATCCTGACCGGTTAGAGGTAAAGGAAGGAATTGACAAAAGATTAATCAGCATCTCTAAAATTATTAAGGATGCAACAGAATTTAGAAGATTTGATTTGCCCGAGGATGAGGCAGAATGGGTAAGTAATAAAATCATCGCCCTTCACAAAAAGTCCATTTCTTATCAGGATATTGCTGTTCTCGCCAGAAATAATGACCATCTTAACCCTTTCATAATTTCATTTCGTAATCACAATATCCCTTACCGGTTTGTTGGGAATCGCGGTCTTTATGATCAGGAAGAAATACGAGACCTTATCGCTTATCTAAAATGCTTAACTAACCCTGAGGACGATATTGCTTTCTTTGCTTTTCTATCTTTGCCTTTATTCAAGATTAAGATGGAGGATATTCTTTTTCTGTTAAGTTTTGCCAGGCGTTACAATGAGCACCTTTATTCAATTATTAGAGACCCTGCATATCTTGGAAAAGGTTTAGAAGTCTCTCAGGAGGGAAAAAAAATCTTAGAAAAGGCTGTCCACTTTCTCAGCGCAGGGATTGATATGGTCAAGACGAAAAGTATCTCCCAAATCCTAAAAAATTTTCTTGAGAAAAGTGGCTATCTTAAGAATCTTCTTACTACCGAGACAATAGAAAATGTGAGAAAAATCCAGAACATCAATCTCTTCTTTAAGAAAGTCCTCCAATTTGAAGTGGCGAGTTCCGATACCTCGGTTCTTGCCTTTGGAGAATATTTAGATTTGATGTTTGCCGCCGGAGAGAATCCTGCCCAGGCAGAGATAGAAGATGTTGAACTGGTAAATCTCTCCACTGTCCACAGCGCCAAGGGTCTGGAATTTCCCTTTGTCTTTATGGTGGAGTTGGCAGATAAGAGGTTTCCTTTTCCGTTCAGGAAAGAACGGATTCCTCTTCCCGACCCTTTGATTAAGGAGGAGATTCCCCCTGGCGATATGCATATCCAGGAAGAAAGAAGGCTTTTCTATGTAGGGATGACCCGGGCAAAGAAGAGATTATGGCTTACCGCAAGTAGCAGTTATACCGCAGCAAAAATCTGGAGGACATCACGTTTTGTGAAGGAAGCGATGGGCAAAATTAGCGAAGAATTTCAGGCAAAATTACGTTTAGAAACCTCTCCAATTTTACGCGAGGGAGAGGAAAAATATTTCTCTAATTTTCCAATCACGATTAAGGCTTTTTCCTACACTCAACTTAAGAGTTATGAGTATTGCCCATTCTTCTATAAATTAAAGTATATTATTGGCGTCCCCGAGCTTCCCAAGGCATCCTATTCCTTTGGCCAGACAATCCACCTTACCTTAAAGGAGTTCTATTCTCTAATCAAGAATAGAAAAAAGGTAAACAAGAAAAAACTTTTAGACCTTTATAAAAAAAATTGGATCAGGGAGGGCTACATCAGTAAAGAACAGGAACAAGAGCAAAAGATAAAGGGGAGGGGGGATCTGGGGGATTTTTATCGTATCCATAGCCCTGACTTCGGAGAACCCGTTTACTTAGAGCAATTTTTCAAGGTTAAGATTAAGGATATCTTTCTCCGGGGACGAATTGACCGGATTGATAGATTGCCTGACGGAGGATATGAGGTGATTGATTATAAGAGTGGAAATCCTCCCGCCAGAAAGAATATCGCCTCCGAGGAGCAACTTACCATTTATGCCCTTGCCTGCAAAGAGGTCCTCAGATTTTTCCCCAGGGTTTTGAGTTTTTACTATCTGGGAACGAATGAGAAATTTTCCACTGCGCGTAAACCTTCCGATTTAAAAGTAATAAAGGAAAACATTTTGTCCGTCACCTCTAAGATTAAAGAAGGGCAATTTCCGCCCTTGGGGAACAAAAGAAAATGTAAGATGTGCAGTTTTCGCCTTATTTGCCCGAAAAGGATGGGTTAGCTATTCGGAAACCAAAATTACTGCTCCTGAAGTCTGGGTTGAGCCCCCCGCGATTTGCAGAACGGCAGTACCAGGCACGGCTCTTCCAACTGCCGCCACGAAAAACCCGCTCTTCACCTGAACCTGGTCCTTTTGGGTCTATCTGTAAACCGAGAGGGTAATCTTTCTGATAGTAGCCGGAATATTCCCAGACATTACCGGAGGTATCATAGAGACCCCAGGGGTTAGGCTTTTTGGTTCCTACCGGATGAGTTCTTCTTGCTGAGTTTTTATTATACCAGGCATACTTATCTATCTCTGTATAATCTGGGTCATCTCCCCAGTAAAATCTGGTAGTTGTTCCTGCTCGGGCAGCATATTCCCATTCTGCCTCTGTCGGGAGTCTGAAACCTCCACCGGGGACTATCCGGTTTAACCTTTCGATAAAGTTCTGGCAATCATTCCAGGAGACCTTTTCTACAGGATTCTTTGCTCCTTTGAAAAAACTGGGATTATCTCCCATCACTGCCTTCCACTGCTCCTGGGTTACCTCATACTTACCGATATAGAAGGGCTTGGTTATTCTTACTCTATGCTGGACTTCATCTGAACCTCTGCCTTTTTCTGTCAAGGGGCTTCCCATTGAGAATTCTCCTGGTTGAATAAGAATCATCTGCATCCTCACTCCTTTGCCTAAATCAATGACAATAGCGGTTGGTTTTTCCTGGGTATAGAGAGGGCTCAAAAAGGAAGATACAAAGACCCAAACAAGAATGGCGAATGCCCAGCTAAGTCTTTTTCTTCCTAAGATCCACCCGCAGCCATATCCAAGTGGCAATAAGATAAACATATAATAATTATACTTTTAAAAATCCGTATTGGCAAAAGATTCTCAGAGAGCGGGTTGTAATAATCCTTGAATCTGTTGTAAAATGAGGTGAGGATATTAAAAACCTCTTATCCAATTGAGTGAGATGAGAAACGATTTAACCCGGGGTAGTATTTCTAAGAATATCTGGAGGTTGGCTATCCCGATAATGGTCGGCGTAGTATTGCATGATGCATTCAATATCGTAGATATGATTTTTGTTGGCCGGCTTGGTCCAGAATCTATCGCTGCCGTAGCTATGGGTGGAATCCTATTGGGAATAATTATGATTGCTTTAATGGGTGTATCTATCGGGACCACGGCGATGATCGCCAGGGCTGTTGGTGCCAAGAATATCAAAGAGGCAGAAAATGTAGCCACGCAATCGCTTTTTATGGGTATTGTTGGTTCTATTATTTTTGGTTTCTTAGGTTTTTTTCTCGCAGAACCATTGCTTCTTTTATTTGGTGCAACCGGTAAGGTGGTTTCCTTAGGAGTCTTTTACATCAGGATATGTTCGGTTGGTTCAATCACCATATTTCTTTTATTTCTGACTAACGCTATTCTTCGGGGAGCAGGGGATGCAGTCCGGCCGATGAAATTTTTGATGGTTTCTACCGGGGTAAATATTATTTTAGACCCGATATTAATATTCGGGATGTTTGGACTACCTGCTTTGGGAGTTGGCGGTTCTGCTCTGGCTACGGTTATTGCCAGGACAGTGGGAATGGTATGGGGATTATCCACAATCTTAAAAGGCCACTCCATTATTCATCTGAAACTAAACAGAGTAAGATTAAAGTTTGCGACTATGTTTCAGATGATCCGTACCGGCATCTTTGCATCTTTGCAGATGGCGGCAAGACAAATATCAGGTTTAATCTTAATGCGCATCGTAGCTATATTTGGTGTCCTCGCTGTGGCGGCTTATGGTATTGGAATAAGGATATTCATGTTAGTAATGATGGTTGGTTTTGGGTTTGCCCAATCTGCTACGACATTAGTTGGGCAGAATTTAGGTGCCGCTAAGCCAGAGAGAGCGGAAAAGAGTGCCTGGTTGGCAACTGGCTTTTTTGAGATTATTGCAATAATGTTTGCCCTGATATTTGCTATCTTTGCTAAAGAGATAATTACTATTTTTAATACCAATCCTGAAGTTATTAGGATTGGAGCTTCGTACCTGCGCTTTTTATCCTGCACATTTGTCTTTATCGCATTATCCCTGGTTCTGGGCAGGGCATTTATGGGGGCGGGTGATACCCTATCGCCTCTTGTGATTACCGGCATCTCTCTCTTTGGATTTCAGATCCCTCTGGCATTTTTGTTATCCAGGAATCTAAATATGGGCACCAATGGTGTCTGGCTGGCAATCACTATCTCAAATGCGGTTCAAGGACTGATGATGACCGGATGGTTCAAGCAAGGAAGATGGAAGAATACAACCCTGGGAAAGGTTAAAAAATGACATTAGCGTTAGAAGAGTTGACATTTGTTGCTTTTGATACGGAGACAACATCACTTTCTCCTGTCTCCGGGAGAGTAATCGAACTTTCGGGAATAAAATTTAAATTAAAAGAGGGCAGGACAGAATCCTTTGATAAACTTATAAATCCTGATGAACCAATACCTGAGGAGATAACCCAAATCAATGGAATAACCAATGAGATGGTAGAGGATAAACCAAAAGCAAAAAGTGTAATCCCTGAATTCCTCAGATTCATTGATGGGTCCGAAACAATCCTTTTGGCGCATAATGCCTGTTTTGATATCTCATTTGTGGGTATAGAGATTGCGCGTTTAAGGATAACCCAGCCTTCTCATAGGTGTTTGGACACGCTTATCCTTGCCCGAAATACCTATCCTGAATTGGGAAGATACAGTCTTCCCGAACTGGTTGCTCATTTTGGTATTAAACAGGAAAAATTCCATCGCGCTTTAGCCGATAGTTTTTCCGTGAAAGAACTGTTTCTTAAAATAATCTCCAAAACCAAAATCGAAACCCTTGGTGAGTTAATCAACTTAACAAAGGTCTTTACATTTTTCGATACCCTTGATATAGAACCCCCGGCCGGATTTGAACTCTTCGCGCAGGCGATAGAAAGAAATCAACCCATTAAGATGGTTTATGAAGGAGGCAGTAGAGGTCTTCAACTACGCAAGATAACCCCTTTGACTCTAATAAAGAGTTATGATAAAATTTATGTTCTTGCCTATTGCCACCTGGACAAAATTCAGAAATCCTTCCGCCTGGACCGCATAAAAAGCTTTAAGATGGTAGATTAAAGAAACTCATCAAAAAGGAGGTAGATAGTTATGGGAAAGACAGTCGTGGTTATTCTGCCAATTTTGTTCTTAGGTTTGTTATTTGGTTGTAGCAGTTCAACTGAGAGTCCTCCAACAAATGTTTCACTAAAAATGTTATTGCCTAAATTAGATAGTTACGGCTTCGAAACACAAGGAGTAAATGAGCTTGATAAAGAGGAACTCTCTAAAGGTATGAAAGGACAAAGACCCGTAGGTATGGCAATAGGAGCATATGAAAAAGGCAATAGGATGATTAGTATCATAATCCAAAAGTATAAAAATAAAAGAGTTGCGGTAAAAGAGGTCAAGCGTCGGGTTGAAAACAGTAAAATAATGCAGTCCATATTTCAGCGTGGAAATTCTTCTCCGGGATTCAAGCTAAAAGAAGTAAGAGTAAGTGGACACAGTGCTTATTGTCAGATATTTAGTGGTATGCCTGATCAGAAATATCAAACCAGGCTTTTTTGGGCAAATGGTCTATATGTTTTTGAGGTCATCTGTTATGGAGAAGGTTCTTGGTCAGAAGGTGAAACTATAAAGATAGCAGGAGAAATCGGGTATTAATCCCCCATTTTTCTGAAAGAGAGAATATCTAATGAAAGAGGTAAGTTATTCGGAAGCTTTATCTTATTTTGGGAGGCCCGCAAGGGTTGTTTTGGTGGTATGTTACGATAGAGAGAATGAACGTTCCAATCCCATTGCTTTAGGCTGGAAAATGCAGACCTCCTATCAGCCGCCTATGGTAGCTATATCTATAGGGAAAACCAGATACAGCCATAAGTTACTGATGGAAACAGGTGAATTTGTGCTTGCTGTTCCGGGAGGAGATATAGCTAAGGAAGTTCTCTTCTGCGGTACTAATTCCGGCAGAAACATCAATAAACTCCAGCAGACAAATTTAACTCTAAAAAGAGCAAAGTTTGTCAAGCCGGATTTAATTAAGGAGTGTGTGGTGAATTTGGAGTGCAAGGTTTCCGGCTATTTTGATACCGGTGACCACACTATCTTTGCCGGAGAAGTCCTGACAAGCTGGATTTCTGAGGGAAAAAAGAAAGTACTTATCTCTGTAGGTTCTGAAGAGGGCTATCAACTCTTGTTAGAGGAGAAAGGCTACCGGTTAGGAGTTATTCAAGGATAAGTTAAGTAAATATTCGGTAATTATTAGAGGTTCAAACTGCAATATATTCAGCGAGGGCTTGTGGTTTGGGAATAGGCAAACTATCCTTCAATAAACCTTGAATATGCATTTCAATTGCCTTATGCATGTTATTTCCTGTCTCTTCCTTAGTAGTTCCAGTAGCTACACAACCAGGTAAATCTGGAGAATAGGCCGAATAGTTTCCTTTAGCTTTTTCAATCACAATTAAAAAACGGTGCATTTTACTTTACCTCTAAGTACCAACCATCCTTTTCTATCATCCTGATAGCCTCCCGCACTCTCACTTTATTTATTATATCTTAATTCTGACGACCCTGTCAATTTTTTTCCATAGGTAATTGACTACTCAAAGATATAATAAGATAATTTTACTCTTTAGGGGTTATTCAAGGGTAAAATGCATTATGGAGTAGGGGGGATATGAGCTAGCAGGTATCATATAAAGTCAAATGCTTTGAAATGATTCAGCACCGAGAGTCTCTAAGAAATATTTCGTCGGTAGACCTGCAGCTGAGCGAAGCGACTCTAAAATCTTTTTAATATCCTCTAGAGCTTCCTTGGCATGTTCTTTTGTGCAGAATTCCTCCCAAAATGTTTTTAATGAAGGAATTTCGGACGGATGAATATCCGGTTTTCTTGTGGCTACTGCCCCAGATAGATTTTCCATTTTCCCATGAGCCATTGTATTCCTAAATTTGAAAAGCAAGGTGATGGTCTGGCCTGGACGTCGTGACATATCTATCGGTAGCTTTAGATAGCCACCTAAAACCTTGAATTTCTGAATAGGTTTAATTGACTCCAGCTCGTTCCAAAATGGGATTGCTCTTTCACCAATCTCATTGAGCCCAGCCTCAAATGCAAAAGCAGAAAAGACTAAGGATGCCATGAATTGATAAAGACAACCTTTCTCAAAATTCTCGGTTAGTTCCAAAGCCTGTTTCGCAGCTTTGTAGAGGTAAGAAGATATCTTCACTTCCCGTTCGATGTCATACTTGTATTTTGACATTGTTTTTTTCTTGGCCTAATGCTTAAGCTAACCGGCGGCACTTATTTCGCCTCCGCCTTAGCATATAACTCCCTCGGTGCTTCTTTAAAATATCTGAATAAAGAAGGACAAAGCCATCCTTCAGTCTTGTATTGTTCACAATAGTACCAATTACCACCTGATTCAGCTCTTCTCCAAATTAGTTTTATATGATAGCCTGGAAAAAGCTTGGCTGAGAAAAGCAATCTGAATCCTTTTTCCGCATTCGGAATATCAGAAACAAGCCTATCAATTATCTCGGGGATGCCAGAGACAAACGGCTCCCGTACTAACCCGGTCCTAAAATCATCAAATACCCATGTGCCAGCAGCCTTGTAGGGCTGCAATACAATTATCGAATTAGCCGGAGCATCTAATCTCCTTGGCATACCATAATGCTTGATAGCAAGGTAGGCTACAAATATCACTGCGATTGTAAGAATTAGCGGTATTTCCTTATGTTTCTTTATCATCTAAGTCTCCTAATATATATTATACTACCCAAATACTTTGACAAATACTGCATTTTCTATATTTATTATATTCTCCTTCTGATAATCCCGTCAATTTTTTCTATCTGTTTTTGGGGTAGGGTGGGTTGGAATAATCCATGGACTTGTGGTAAAATAATGGAGTAGTTACTTATAAGCAAGGAAAAATGCTAATCATTAAAGACATTAAGTCAGAATATAAGAGAGCCATTCTTGAATCTCAAAAACTATATGCTGGTAGAAGGGCTAAAGATACTGCTGGTGCTGTAAGATACGCCAAAGGTAAAATAGTTGAAGATATTACAAAAGATATTATAAGAATAGCCTGGTCAAAAATATCTCCCGATGAAAGTCGGTTGAGAATGGACAAAAAGAAAGTCATCATTAAGACAAACGATGAGGTATACAAGTTATCACAAGATATCCATATTTATATTGATGGCACATTTAGAATTAGCGTGGAGTGTAAATCTTACACTGAGGTTGCTATGTATAAAAGGATTCTGATTGATGCAACTTTACTGAAGAGGGCTGTTCCTGCCATAATTTCTTTCTTTATAGTGCAATTAGAAAATTTTTTGGGTGGTGATTACGGTCAGAAAATTGCGGCAAGAGGAAGTGACTCTGTAATAACTTTGAACAGACTCTTTCCGGAAATGGAGATAAAGGTTATAACTTTATTAAATGGAAATAGAGATATCAATAAGCCTTTGCACAAGTCCAAATATTTTAAACCGTTAAGAGATGAGAGGCTTGACTATGCGATTGAGCAATTTAGAAAAGCGATGCTTATAAATCAAAATGTCAAAAGGAGAGTTATAGGGGAACCTCTTGTTGAATATAAGAAAGGCTTAATGACTTATCCTGACTCCAAACTTTTAAAAAGAGAAAGGAAAGTTGTTGACCGAGTCCAGAAAGAGAAAATACGGAAGGGAACAAAGGATTTAACGGTAATAAAATCGGAAGTCAACGAAATTGATGTCTCTAACATAGTAAATAAGATTATCTGTGGAAATAGCGAGGATATACTAAAAGAATTTCCGGATAATTTTGTTGACATTATTACTACTTCACCGCCATATAATTTTGGTTTAGAATATGAGAATGATAAAAATAAAGATGCTATCTACTGGCGAGATTACTTTGATAAATTAAATAGAATTTGGAAGGAGTGCTACCGTATTCTAAAACCTGCCGGGAGAATTTGTGTTAATGTTCAACCTCTGTTTTCGGACTATATGCCTACTCATCATGTTATTTCAAGGCAATTATTGGAACTAGGACTGCTCTGGAAAGGCGAAATCCTCTGGGAAAAACATAATTACAATTGTAAATATACTGCATGGGGTAGTTGGCAAAGTCCGAGTATGCCATACTTGAAATACACCTGGGAATTTATTGAAGTTTTTTGTAAAGAATCGCACAAAAAGATAGGTGATTCCAACAAGATAGATATTACAGGAGATGAGTTTAAAAAATGGGTCTACGCAAAGTGGGATATTGCACCAGAAGGTAATATGAAAAAATATAACCATCCCGCAATGTTTCCGGAAGAATTGGTGAGAAGATTACTGAAGTTGTTTAGTTATCAAAATGACATTGTCCTTGACCCATTCAGTGGTGTTGGAACTACCACTTTAGTGGCATACAAATTGAAAAGAAGATATATCGGTATAGATATCTCAAAAGAATATTGCAAGACCGCAGAGGAGAGATTAAAAAGGGAACAAAGCCAGATGAAATTATTTTAATAGTTACCACACCATAGTTATCTATATTTTCTAATCTTAGATACCTAACAACTCGCAAACCTTCCGATTTAGAAGCAATGTAGTTAAAAAATTATGGATGAATGCTATAAATATCTCTACAGGGCATTAAGAAAAGAAGAAATTGCTGCAGGGGATATATTAATTCCCAAATCACAAGGGCCATTTCGAAGTCATCCTCGACTTGGAATTGATACGAGACTTCCGTTTTCCTTAGGAGAAAAAGAAGAATATGAAGTTAGACAACATCAATGGCAGCAGAGTGGATTTCCAACATCTGGGATTTCAACTACTCCTCATTTTGAGAGAGCAAAGTCTTATGCTCAAGATGCCGTAATTTGTCCTGGCTTTAAGTTGTGGTTACAATCTGAGTATCCAGAACCTCTTCTTTTTCATTCTCTATTTTAACAGAATCATAGGCTAAATTCAAACTTTCTACCACCTCCTTTTCGCCTCTGATTGATTCCGATATTCTTATC
>DAOVGU010000198.1 GCA_030672255.1 bacterium | reverse complement strand
CTCTGAGATGGAGAATCAGCCCTTTTATATTGAGGGTATTTTCTCTCCAGGTCTATCAATTCCTTTAGAAGGGTATCATATTCGTAATCGCTGATTTCAGGCTCATTCTCAATGTAATATTTTCGATTATGATAGTTGATTAATTCGGTTAGTTCCTTTATCCTCTTTTCTGGGCCCATATCTATTTTCCAAATGCAAGACGCCCCGCCAGAATTTTAGGTAGTCCGGCCTGAACAATCTTCTCTTGTGTCTTTCTTATCTCATAGCCACATCTTTTAATCCAGAGAGTTTTCTCTTCGGTATCAAAGAGAGCGAAACAAGCAGCCGGATTTCTATCCCGGGGTTGACCCACACTCCCTACATTAATCAGATATTTTTTTTCATTTTCAAATTTTACCATCCCGGATGATGAAAGTTCAATCCTTTTTTGGCTCAGGCTACAGCTATAAATTCCAGGAATATGAGAATGGCCAAAAAAACAGATTTTTTTCTTCAACAATTGAAAGTTAAGTTCAATGTCCCTTAAATTGAAGACGTAATTAAATTTTTCCGGTTCGTCCAAACTACCATGGACAAGGATAAAATCCTCCATTTCTTTTATAAGCGGTAAAGAATCCAGATAACTCTTTTGTGGTGATGAAATTTGCTCCGCTGTCCAGAGAATTGATTTTTTAGCATATTTATTAAAGGACTCTATTATTTCAGGATGAAGAAGTGCCCAGTCATGGTTACCCACCACAGTAAGGGGATTTAGTGATCTTACCGATTCCAGGCATGCACCAGGGTCTGCCCCATAGCCCACCAGATCCCCAAGACAGAGATATCTATCAATAGAACTTTTCTTCAAAATGGCAATAACCCTCTCCAAAGCTTCTAAGTTACCGTGAATATCGGAGATAATTCCATATCGCATCACTTTTAAAACTTTATCGTAAAATTAGAATATTCTCCTTGATATTCCTCTTCAACCTTTTTGATTTCCTCAATGTGACCCTTAAAGGAGCCCTCTTTTAATTCCTGAAGAAATTGCTTCATAAGATTGTCGTCCCCTTCCGCAACTACTTCAACTCTGCCATCCCTTAAATTCTTAACAAAACCGCAGATATTTATTCTCCTGGCCGACCTTTCCACGTACCAGCGAAATCCCACTCCCTGCACATAACCGGAAATAAAAAGATGAATCCTTTTCATAGAAGTTGTTTAGGGATACTGATTTCAGCAACCGTTATTTTGCCACTGTATTTGGGACTATCATTGAGAAATAAACCTTTCTTGGGAAGAGCAAAAGTAACCGTTCTCGTTGCAACAATAGCGGTCACCGAAACAATTCCTGTATTCGCATCCAATCCTGAAGGGATATCCAAGGAGAGGACAGGTTTTCTCAGGCTATTGATGTAATCAATTATCTCGCAATAAGGACTTCTCACCTTCCCGGCCAATCCGATACCAAAGATAGCATCCAAAAGGAGTCTGCTGTTTTCAATCTCTCTACGAAATTTTAACAGAGAATCTAAGTCAGAAATTTCTCTGATTGCTATCTTCATCTTCTCTAAAATTTTAAGATTCCTTTTCACCGGTTCAGAAACTATCTCCTCTTTTTTACCCAAGAGATAGCAGATTACCTCATAACCCTTGTTCATCAGATGACGGGCAGTAACCATTCCATCCCCACCATTATTTCCTTTACCAGAAAAAAGTGAAACCTTTTTACCTTTTTGTTTTTTTAACATTTTTAACGCCACTCCAGCGGCACACTTACCAGCATTCTCCATAAGAATTAGAGAAGGTATTTTATATTCTTCAATTGCTCGCCGGTCAATCTCAGTCATCTCCTCTCTGGTTACCTTTTTCATTTTTTGTACAAGAGGTGGAAGAGTTCCGAGCCACTTAAAGTAAGTCCGGTAACTACTATCCCGGCAATAAGAACGCCAACAATAACGGCTAAAAGTGCATACCTGAATTTTATTTTAAAGAGGCTGGCAGCAATTATTCCGGTCCAGGCACCGGTTATAGGAAGAGGAATGGCAACAAAAAGAGCCAGACCAATTGCCTCGTAATACTCTATAATAGTGGTTCTTCTTTTTGTTGTTTCTACTATCCAGAGCCCAAATTTCTTAGTCCAGCGAAAATGGTTGAGACCCTTAAGAATAAACTCAATCCCGAAGAAGAGAGGAATTACCGGCAAAAGGTTGCCCAGAATAGCAAGAATAAAAACTTCCGCCAGCGATAGTTTTGCTACCAAAATTCCATAGGGAATTGCTCCCCGTAGCTCCGAAACTGGGGCCGCGGCCAACAAAAGGACTATTAATTTTGCTCCTATTTCCATCCTTCCTCCCCTTTCAACGGTACAAAGCGACAACCTCCGAAGTTAGTCGTCCTCAATCTTCCTCTTCTCTTTTCATAGAGAATGAGTTCCTGGGAGTAAAGATTGCCAACAGGAACAATGAGCCTTCCGCTTATAGCCAGCTGCTTAATTAAAGATTGCGGTGGCTTAGGAGCTGCCGCCGTCACAATGATCGCATCATAGGGAGAAAATTCCCTCCAGCCCTTTGTGCCATCTCCAATCTTGATTTTGATATTTTGATAGGATAACTCTTTTAGAATCTTCTTTGCTCTTTGGGCCAAAATAGCTATTCTCTCAACACTATAGACCTCCTTTACAATCTCAGCGATGATGGCTGCCTGGTAGCCAGAACCTGTCCCAATCTCCAGGACCTTCTCCTCCCCTTTTAACCGTAAGGCTTCTGTCATCAAAGCAACAATATAGGGCTGGCTGATTGTCTGCTCCTCTCCGATGGGAAGAGGAAAATCGCTATAGGACTCATCCCTCTGCTCAGATGGGACAAATTTTTCTCGTGGAACCTTGTAGAAGGCATTTAAGACCAAAGGGTCCTTAATGCCCCGGGAGATAAGTTGCGCCTCCACCATTTCTTTTCTCTCTTCTTTGAAACTCCTCTGTTTCATCTCTTTAAAGCGGTATTAAAAACAAATTTAAAAAATCGTAAGGTATCAACGAAGGGGTTTATTTTGCTTTTCTCTTCCTGATAGACCGTTTTTACAGGAATGCTTAGAATTCGAAATCCTTTCCTGGCAACCCTAACCAGAATTTCAGACTCTGTATCGAAATGAGAGGTAAGGAGTTTTATTCCTTTTAGGGCTTTTCTTCTGATGAGGCGGAAACCGCATTGGCTATCTGAGATCCCCTGATGGGCAAAGAAAGAGACAACAGTTGAGGTAAACCAATTGGTCAACAGTCTATCTAAAGGCATTTTTTTGATATTTCTTCTTCGGAAGCCAATGATCATACCAACATTCTGGGGAATTTTCTTAAAGGTTCGAATGAACTTGGGAACCTCCTCTGGAAGGTGTTGACCATCGCCATCCATAGTAATTACCGCTTGATAGTCATTTCCCAAGATATAGTTAAATCCAGTCTTTAAGGCCTCCCCCTTTCCTCTCCTTTTTTGATGATGCAAAACCACTGCTCCATACTTTTGTGCCTCTTTTGCCGTAGAATCTGTAGAGCCATCATTTACTACAATTATTTTCTCAACCTTCCCCTGTAAATCT
>DAOVGU010000131.1 GCA_030672255.1 bacterium | reverse complement strand
CAACATCATAATAAAGCTTTTTAATTCTTCCGTATTCCTTTTTTGTATTGGCTAAACTCACCTTGGCTGCCTTAAGATTTGCCTTTATCTGTTCTACCTGAAGACGAATCTTCTCACATTCAATTTGGGCAATAAGGTCACCCCTTTTTACCCTATCCCCGACATCAACTGCCAACCTCTCTATTTCTCCAGCCACCTCAGAATATACAGTAACCTGGGATTGGGGAACGATATTACCGGTAAGAGAAATTTTCTTCTCAATGCTTCCCAGCTTTATCTTTTCCGTCTTTACCGGAACCGCGGCTACTTCCTCTACCTTCTCCCCCTTTATTTTCTTAGATACTATAATCTGATAAATTTGGTTTCCTATTCCACCTATGAGGAGAATTGCTAAAAGAAGAATAATTATTTTTTTCATCTCTCTCCCTTTCTCTGTCATTCCCGAAGTTAGTAATCGGGAATCCAGTATTGGATTCCTGCTTCCGCAGGAATGACACTTTGTGTCATTTTTGATTACTTCATTCCAATTGCTCTTTTCAGTGCCTCCTCGGCCAGGTAGCAGGCATATAGGGCCTGATAATAATTGGTTTCTGCTTGACTCCGCAGAGTTGTCGCATCCAGAACATCGGTACTCGTTGCCATTCCCTCTTTAAACCTTAACTCTGTCATCCGAAAACTCTCTTTGCTCTGCTCCACAGCCTTCTCGGTAACAAGAATTCTTTTTTCTGCGCTCTGTAAATTTAAATAAGCATTTCTCACTTCTAATTCTATTCCCTTTTCAAGGAGGAATAAAGAATCTTGATTCTGGCTGATTATAGATTTTGCCTGTTTTACCTTCTCTTTAGTTCTTCCCCAGTTCCAGATATCAAGTTCAACCATAATCGCTGCATTCCAACTATTCTGCCATTTGTCGATAGGAATTTCAGAGCCTTTCTCGTGGTCATAATTGGTGATGAGTGAGATAGTGGGTAGGTATTCACTTTTGGCAATTCGCAGGCTCTCCTTTACTATTTTTAAGTTTATTTTTTGTGCACTTAACTCTGGCCGCAGACTAAACGCTTTTTCAATAGAGTCCTTTAACTTAAATCCTCCTCTACTCTGATACTCGGTGATATCAACCAGCTCTACCGGGATGGATAAATCTCTGTTTAAAAGATTATTAAAGGAGGTTTTGGCTAACTCCAATCCATTTTCCGCCTCTACCAACTTCTGTTTGATATCGGCCAATTGCACTTCTGCTTTAAGAAGGTCAACCTTGGGCACCATTCCGACTTTGTAGAAATTCTCTACTACTTTCAAATGGGCTTTAATCTGCTCTACCGCTTCTTTACCCACGGCGCAAATCTTTTCTGCTTTTAAAATATTATAATAAGCCTTTTCCACTTTAAAGATAAGGTCAATCTCTACTTTTTTGTAATTTGCTTTTGCTGCTGATACCGCCTCTTTTGCCTGCCGATAAAGAGCAGTTAATTTTCCTCCCGTAAATAAAGATTGAGTTAAGTTAAGGTTAAGGTCATAAAGTTGTTGGTCGGTCATCGTTATTGAAGGAAAGCCAGATATAGAAAGGGTTGATTCCTCATCAAGCTGGGTAAAGGAGGAGGAAGTACCCAATGTAGGTAAAAAATAGGTAAAAGCTTCTTTTTTCTTTGCTCTTGCCTCTCCGATCTTTTCCTTTGCCTGATGAATCTCTCGGTTGTTCTGGAGGGCAATCTCTAAGGACTCCTTTAAGGTTAACCTTTCGGCAAGAAGGTTTGTATTAATAGAAAGGATGAGAACAAAACCAAATAATATTCTATAACTGCGAAACATTTTATTCGTCCATTCTAACCTTCATCGATTTACTTTTACTTTCTGTTCCAAAACACCTGTAAAATAGATCTCAGTAATTAAAGAAAAACCTTCCGACAAGGAATATTTTTCCCCTGTTAATTGCCAAGTGTAGATAAAGTTATTGAGCATATCGGTTAAGATTGCAATTGCCACACTAGGTTTTATCTTTTTCTTTATAAGCCCTAAGGTTTGAGCCTTTTTGAAAACCTCCTTTATCTTATTGACATGTTCATAATAGTGCTGGTAATACCTCTTCTGGATTCTCTTTTGAAATTCACTTTGTTCATGGATGAAAATTCTAATCAGGTATGAATGCTTTTCAAAAAAAATTAGATATGTCTCTATCGCTTTTTTAATTTTATCCAGTGGTTCTTTTTCTCTTGCCATTGCTTCTAATACCGAATCCTTCAAATTTTCTAAACCTCTATCTACAACAGAGAAGAAGAGATCCTTTTTGGTTTTAAAATATCGATAAATAGTCCCCTTACCTAATTTCGCCAGTTTGGCTATTTCATCTCCCTCAGCATTTGCAAACCCTTTTATAGAAAAAACCTCGGTCGCAGCATCAAGTATCTGTTTTCGCCTCATTTGAGTAAGTTCTCTTCTCTTTGCTTTATCTGTAGTATCTTTAAGTGATGGTTACAGATATTCTTATTCATAGTAATAGGGGGAGTTTCCAAAGAGGGGGGAGTTGATAACTGTTAATAGTGTTGATAACTTTTTCCCTTTGACACCCATCAGAACCTCCAGTAAAATAGC
>DAOVGU010000005.1 GCA_030672255.1 bacterium | reverse complement strand
CAGAGATGCCAATGCAGATTCCGGCAAAGATTCCTATTGGTGAAAATTCCACTCCATTAAAAATAGATTTTCTTATCGCCGATGACCTGAAGAAGTATCCTCCAAGAAAAATGCTATTCAGAATTCAAATTCGTGGTCTGGATAAATTGGCAAGGAGTGGAATCTTTGTAGTTATTAATGGGATGGAAATTACAGAAATAGGGAGATGGCTTCCCGGCTATAGGCTTTGGATGGGAAACTTAAAAAATAATCCCTATGTTGACCCCTGGCTTGAGTTCAAAACGTTTCCTAATTATTGGCATCAGGGTAATAATCAAGTGGATATAAAAATCATAGCAAATCGGTTAGCCAAGAATCAGGATATTTTCTTGCGTGGAATGGAATTGGCGGTTATCTACTAATACTATAGCCCTGCATAGCCGTAACCAAACGACTGCGGACTTTGTAATGAAAATTATTGGGAGGGGTGTGGTTTTTTATGGGGAGAAGGGTACGGACAACCAGAGTTGTGCATTTCCGGGAATCTGTGTTTTACCTTCGGGGCGTTGGATAGTTAGTTGTCGTACCGCTCCCACAAAAACGGGCGCCATCGGACAGCATGTCTTGTTGAGATGGTCTGATGATGAAGGTAAATTGTGGCACAAACCGTTCAATCCCTTCGTACCACCGCTTGTTGAGGGTAAACCAGGTCTTTTTCGTGGAGTATATCTTACGGCCTTAGGTGGTCACAAGGTATTGGCTACTTTATGCTGGGTTGACCATTCAGATCCACCCCTTCCTTTCTTCAATGAGGAAACACAGGGATTACTCGATTCACGCATTTTCTTTTCAAAGTCAGAGGATAACGGGATAACCTGGTCAGAGCCTGAATTGATGTCTACTTCGCCCTTTAATGTGCCAACGCCAATTACAGGGCCAGTTTTGTGTTTAGCGAATGGCAACCTTGTCTGTCAGTTTGAACTCAATAAACACTATTACGATACTTCAGTTTGGCGTCATTCATCGGTATTGATGTTTTCTAAAGATAAAGGAAAATCCTGGCCAGAGTATGTCATTACGAGCAACGACCCGAAAAACCGGATATTTTATTGGGACCAAAGACCGGCTGTTCTCAGAGATGGAAGAATTCTGGATCTCTTCTGGACCTATGACAACCAAACTGCCCTTTATCTCAACATCCATGCTCGGGAGTCTATTGATAATGGTCGCACCTGGTCAGCGATGTGGGATATCGGAGTTCCTGGTCAACCAGCTCCACCTGTTTCACTGCAGGATGGAAGAATTGCTATGGTTTATGTTGACCGAACTAACTTACCCATTATCAAAGTCCGCACCAGTAGTGATGGCGGCAGAACCTGGTCAGAAGAGACCGAAACTGTGATTTATCAGCCTGAAGTAGAATCTCAAACTTGGAAGAAGAAATCTATGCAGGATGCCTGGGCAGAGATGGGTAAATTCTCGGTAGGCTTGCCAACCACCGCACTCTTACAGGGCGATGATATTCTCCTGCTCTATTATGCTGGCCCTGAAACAGATTACACAAATGTCCGATGGGTTCGCATCCGGGCAGAGTGAGGTTATTATCTAAGGAGAATATAGCACTTTGCACAGACGCTTTTAGACCCGTAATTTTTGAACTGGAAGGAGTGTC
Source organism: bacterium (assembly GCA_030672255.1). GTDB lineage: Bacteria > Ratteibacteria > UBA8468 > UBA8468 > UBA8468 > DAOVGU01. Next base: position 1,487 of record DAOVGU010000005.1, on the reverse strand, counting down.
GGAATGAAGTTGAAATGGAGAAATATAGATAAAATTATCTGGAAAGAGGAGCTGGAAGATTTCCTGCCAGAGAGAATCTTTGACTTTCATAACCATGTCTTTAGCCCGGCTGGTTTTCACGATTCCCTTCCGAAAGAGCTGGAAATATATTTACCCAGTAATCTAAATTCTCTTAGAGAAAGAAATGAAATTTTGTTTCCAAAAAGAAGGATAAAGTATCTTTTAACCGGTTGGCCTGGCCCTTCTTCTGATTTAGAGAAGCAGAATGAATTCGTTTTCCGTCAGATGAAGACGGTGCAAAAAGAGGTACTTGGACTAATGACTGTTTCTCCAGACATGAAACTAGATTATTTAATTAAAGAAATTAAAGATAAAGGATTTATTGGATTTAAACCTTACAAATGTTTCTCTTTAGCAAAAGACCCAGAGGATTCAAGGATTGAAGATTTTTTACCAAAAGGACAGTTAGAAGTAGCCAATCAATATAGACTTATCATTACCCTTCATCTTTCCAAAAAGAAAGGGATCTCTGAGTCACAGAACTTAGATGATTTAGAACGGCTTTCTTCTGATTATCCAAACGTTATTTGGAATTTGGCTCATTGCGGTCGTGCTTTTATCCCGCAAAATTTAGAACCAGCTTTATTGAGACTTAAAACACTCAAGCATAGAAAAATTTGTTATGATACAGCAGCTGTGACTGATTCGGAAGTGTTTTATCTCCTCCTCGCAGAGATAGGATTCGAAAGGGTTTTGTATGGCAGTGATAATCCTGTTGGTTTTCAAAGAGGGAAGTGCGTTGGCTTAGGTTATGATTGGGCTTTTATTACTGAGGATAAATTCTCCCTTAAGGAATCCTTTGGGAAGGTAGAACCTACCTTTCTTCTTTATGAAGAATTGCGTGCTTTGAAAAGGGCTGCTAAAAGAGTTAACTTATCAAAGAAAGAAATAGAGAATGTCTTTTACCGCAATGCGGAAAGGATTTTGAGTTTAAATAGAAGGTAAAGTATGAAGATAAAGAAGGGTATTGAATTATGGAATAAAGCAAAGAAGATAATTCCTGGTGGTACTCAATTGCTTTCTAAAAGGAGTGAGCAGTTTTTGCCTGAGCAATGGCCTTCATACTACAAAAGAGCGAAAGGGGTAGAGATCTGGGATTTAGATGGTGATAAGTATATTGATATGTCTATTATGGGAGTTGGCTCCTGTATCTTAGGATATGCAGATGATGATGTAAATAAGGCGGTTAAAAGAGTGGTAGAGAACGGTTCAATGGCTACCCTGAATTCTCCCGAAGAGGTTAAATTAACAGATTTATTGTTGAAGTTACATCCCTGGGCAGATATGGCAAGATTTGCCAGAACCGGTGGGGAGGCAATGGCAGTAGCAATACGGATTGCTCGTGCATACAGCAAAAAGGATAAAATCGCTTTTTGTGGCTATCACGGATGGCATGACTGGTATTTATCTGCCAATTTAGCCAATGA
>DAOVGU010000145.1 GCA_030672255.1 bacterium | reverse complement strand
CAGAGATGCCAATGCAGATTCCGGCAAAGATTCCTATTGGTGAAAATTCCACTCCATTAAAAATAGATTTTCTTATCGCCGATGACCTGAAGAAGTATCCTCCAAGAAAAATGCTATTCAGAATTCAAATTCGTGGTCTGGTTAAATTGACAAGGAGTGAAATCTTGGTGGTTATTAATGGGATGGGAATTACAGAAACAGGGAGATGGCTACCCGGCTATAGGCTTTGGATGGGAAACTTAAAAAATAATCCCTATATTGACCCCTGGCTTGAGTTCAGGACATCCCCTGATTATTGGCGTCAAGATAATAATCAAGTGGAGATAAAAATTGTATCAAGCAGCTTGACCAGTGATCGGAATATTTTCTTGCGTGGAATGGAATTGGAGGTTATCTACTAGTAGTAACAGTTTAGCTACAAAAAGTAATGGAGAATTACTTTACAAACAAATAATGGTTTCCTGCACTGAGTTTATCTGGGCTTATAGCGAACTCTTCTCTTTTCTGGATGAGAACTTTGGTAAAAAAGAGTTGATAAAATTCTGGAAGTATCTTTCAAAAAACTTCCTGCAAAACTTAGAGGAATTAGTGAAGAAAAGGGGTGTCTATGGGATGGCAGAATACTGGGGACATACTCTTCCCGAGGAAGGAGCAGAATTTGTGATGACGGTAAAAAAAGATTTCTTCCAGATCAGGATGCTCAAGTGCCCTTCGGCTAAACTATTAAGGGAAGGACTTATAAAACCTTATAAAGATTACTGTGAACATTGCCTCTGGCTATATCCTCCCATTATAAAGAAATATGGTTGGAAAGCAAAACTTGACTATACCAACTTCAAAGATGGAACCTGCATTGAGACCTATAGCAAAGAGTTAACACAAAAAATGCTTAAAAAATAAGGGGTAAAAATGGAACTGAATCTTAAAGAAGTTAGAAGAGTGTATTATGATGGGATGCACAATGCTTTCACCGATATCGCTGAGTATAAGGGGAAATATTATGTATGCTTTCGTAACGCAAGTGGACATATTTTGGAAGATGGAAAAATTTATGTTCTTTCTTCTGAGGATTTAATAAATTGGGATAGAGTTTCTGTTCTCTCTACGGATTTTGATGACCGCGACCCAAAGTTTTTTGAGATAAATGGAAAGCTGGGAATTGTCTTTTTTCTCTACGATACTAAAGCACATCATGCAACAGGCAAATCAGGAATATCTTTCTATGATGCTAATAAGAAAGAGTTTTTCTCTCCTAAAATAATAGACTTAAAAGGTTTTACTGCTTGGAGGATTAGGAACTACAAAGAAAGGTTATATCTAACTGCTTATAAAGGAGGAGAAAAAGAAGAAAGTTGGAAAAGCGCTCTCTTTACCTCTAACGATGGAATAAATTATTCCTATGTAAGCACAATTTTAGAAGGAGATTTTGCCAATGAGACAGATCTTGCTTTCCTTGGGGATAGTTCCTGTCTTGCTTTAGTGAGGAGGGAAGGCAAAGCAGAAGGCATGGATAGGCCAGTTTTGGCTATTTCTAAACTTCCCTATTTGAAATGGGAAAGATTTCCTCTTAATCTCTTTCTCCAGGGACCGATGATAAAAAGGATGGACCACTCCATATTGGTAGCCGGAAGAAGTAAAAAGGAAGGAGAAACAACCACTGCCCTTTTTGAGTTAAACCTGAAAACCAAAACATTAAGTCATAAACTTACCTTACCAAGTGCAGGGGATACGTCCTATCCTGGAGTAGTAGTGGATGAAGAAAAACAACTTCTTTATCTTTCCTACTATTCCCAGCATGAGGATAAAATTTTACCTAAAAAAGTAGATTCTCCAGCGGGTATCTACCTGGCAATAATTAAATATGGATTATGAAAGAAGTCTGCCTTTCTTATATTAGCAAAAAATCTGGATTTTAAAGAGAGAATAATGGAAAAGGAGGAGGATGCTATAAGTATCGATAATTTTAAATATGCAATAAAATTGTAATATCCTTAAGTGATGGTGTGGTGACAAATACCTATAGTTAATAGGGAGAGGGGGAAGTGATTATCATTGATTCTGATTTTGAGAATGGAAGTTTAGACAGAGCAATAAGATTAGGAGAAAATTGGTACCATCTGAAGCTTCGTCCCGACACCTGGTACTGGTTTCATTGCCGGATAAAAGGATGCAAGGGTAGAGAGATTACTTTTGAACTTACCTGTGCTGATATTTCTTATAGAGCGCCTGGTTATGAAGCAGGAAAAGGAAGATGGGATTTTGGAAACGGAATCTACAATAGACCGGTGGTAAGCTATGATCAGAAAAAATGGCAAAGGGTAGACTTTGTAGAAAAAGATAGCACTATGGTTGGGACTTTTCGTTTTCGACATACCTTTACAGAAGATGAAGCTTACATATGTTACTCTCACCCTTATACCTATACAGACTTGAAAAGCTATCTCCAAAGAATAAAAGACAATCCTTTAATAAAGATTGAGACCTTAGGAAAGACCCGTAATGGAATTGCTCAGCCTATCCTGACAATAACCAAAAACAAGAAAAATAAAAAGTTAGTTTTACTTATCTTCCGGGAGGATGCTGATGAAGTAACCACCAGTTTTGCTGCTGAAGGTTTAATAAATCATCTTCTTGATAAAAAAGATAAAAAGGTAAATCAGATTTTAGAAAAATATATCTTCAAGATTGTTCCTATGGTTTCTATAGATGGCGTGATTGTTGGCGCTACTTATAGTGCGGGTTATGGTTATGGAGGTTTTAGATGGCATGAATCCCCTGCTCCGAAGGAAATTGAGAATATCAAGGAAGCAACTAAGAGATGGGTGAGGGAAGGATATAAGATGGTTGTTGCCGGCAAGATACATGGCGGACAACAATTGCTTTCCGACATGCCCAAACGACGTCCGGACATTATCGTCAGCGAGGCTTCTCTGAGAGATGTTTTAGTTTCAACAAAGGATAAATACTGGAATCCCATAGCTCGAGACCTTGCAATAAGACCCAGGGGATATTTTGAAAGGTATTTACTGGATGAATTCGGTTTCAAAATCTGTTTTGGCACTCATGTTCAGGGCGGTGAACCAGATGATGCGAAGAAATGCGGCAAAGGTTTAGCCAAAGCAATAATAGAATATTTGAAGATTTATTGTGATTGAAATTCGAATTATTTGATAAAAGGAAGATATGAAAGTAAAAAGGGCTATTTTGATTTCAGCAAAGGATGGTATTTCTATTATGCAGGTAAATACTACTTATAGAAAGAGAATGGGCGCTGATTTGTTGCAAGGATATTCTGAATTGGTTGGTTCGGATACCTTTGGCAAATATTTCCAGAGGGCAAGCGAAGATAATGGAAAAACCTGGTCAAAGCCATCCTTAATCTTTGAACCTGAAGAAACAGAAGAAGGGGTTCTGCGTTGGGGAGAAAACGTTCTCTTCCTTGATGAAGAAAAGGATGCGATTCTTCACTTCTATAATTATCATCTTTATCCGGGAAATCATTATACCGGAGATGTAGGGAAGTTTACCAGGATATTCTTAAGGATTTCCTCGAATGGAGGAGAGAGTTTTAGTAAACCTGAACAGATAATCCAGAAAGGATTCGATAAGAAAAACTGGGCAAAGGATGTTGTCTACGGCAGAAACAGTATGGGAATATCTTTTTGCGCTCCTGTTAAAACAAGCAAAGGTGAAATTCTTTTGCCAGTGCAAAGAGTTCCATTAGGTTCTGATTTTAGTCATCCTTTTTTAATAAAAGAGGAAGCAGGCTGTTTTATTGGTGAATGGAAAGGAGAAAAGATAGAATGGGATTTGGGAAAGATGGTAAAAATTAATCCGGATGGCAACCGACCAAGATATCCTTTGCAGATAGCAGAAGTAGACGAAGACAAGAAAGCAATAATAAGGGAAACAGTAAATATTATTGAAGATAAGCAAAAAAGGGATTCTCCCTTTGTGCAATTCTCTAACTTCAAAGTATATGAAAACCGAGAAACTAATGAATTTGTTTTGACGATGGCAAGAATCCAGGAAAGAAACGAAAAAGACCTTACTTCCCCCGCCTATCAGTACAGAATAAAGATTTGATATAGAAATAATTTAAAAATGAAATGCCAATGAAATTTTTGGTAATTGGTCTTGGTTCAATGGGAAGAAGGAGAATAAGGAATTTGCAATATTTATGTGAAAAAAGTTTCCTGTCTTAAAGGGAAGCTATCTGACTTAGAGACTGAAATTGATGATGTTTATCAAAAGAAGAAGTATTGTGAAAACAAAAAAAGGTATCAAACTATGGAATACAGCAAAAAGGATAAAATCGCTTTTTGTGGCTATCACGGATGGCATGACTGGTATTTATCTGCCAATTTAGCCAATGATAAAAGTTTAGACGGGCATCTACTCCCGGGATTGAAACCTTTAGGTGTTCCCAGATGCTTAAAAGGAACAGCCATTCCCTTTACCTATAATAAAATAGAGGAGTTAGAGAATATTGTATCTAAGAACAGGGAGATTGGTGTAGTTGTGGTAGAACCGGTAAGGCATCATTATCCAGAA
>DAOVGU010000162.1 GCA_030672255.1 bacterium | reverse complement strand
TTCTTTTCCTTTGCTTGTTGCTATAAGCAAAGGGAAATTGCTTTTCCATACCATCCCTGTTTTTCTTTCAACTACCACAATCTCTTTTGCTTCCTTCCCTATATGCACTTCAACATCCTTATTCTTTTTAACCATTATATCCTTGTATGATTAGTTGAGGTTTTTAAAGGGATATATAAATGTAGTTATTTATGCTTCCCTTTTTGAACCCGTAATCATACAAACTTCACCTCCTTTATAGGTTTCGTTTATGGGGGAAGAGGCTAAAAGCGGATATATTTTCCTGCTCTTTATAATAAGAGTGCAACGGAGTTTGCTCTTTAATGGCTTCTGTCCTCCTCTGCTAAAATAATGTTATCATTAGAGTGATAGCCGGAAAGAAAGGAACAACGCAGTCATTTCTCTTACCCTCCTTTTTTCCTAAAATGCTTTTATCTTAATAAAATCTGCCTCTCTTGGTTTAAGAATGACAGGAATCTTTTTGAATTCTTTCCCTCGGAGACAGCAATATTCTTTTTCTTTCTTCAAGGAGAAAACTCGGTATTTCTTTTTTAATTGGATATTCATTGAACGAAGTTGCCTGGGAGTTAAAGATATTCTACCATCAAAGTTTTCCTTCTCGCTGATGTTTAAAAGAAGAATAGAATCTCTATAGAGGCGCTTGATAATGATTCCTTCTTTTATTATCTCGCTGATAGGATTTTCTGTAAGAGGACTGTATACCTTATTGAGAATATCCAAGATGTTATAATGGCCTTCCCAGTCACGAATGGTATAAGGAGTGCCTCCCCAGATAATATCATGCATCTTGGCAAAAATGATATTGGACCATTGTTTCTCTGGCTCTGGACCAGGATAGTCAAAGATAGTTTGAGGAGTGCCCATCAAGTTCCAGATGACTCCTTGACTCAATACTCTGTTAGATATCTTTTCATAAGGAAAGCCTCTTCCTCCTACAGCGGAATCTCCTCCGATAGTGGTATAATAGGTAGATTCGCTCATCTGTAAATCGGCTATACCAAAGAGGTCAGGCCCCCAGTTATTATGGAGAAAGATCGCTTCTGAATTTATTTCCCGTATAGCTTTCTTCACCTCCTTTAGCATAAGCATTGTTGCCTCGGCAAAGGTCATCGTATGCTTATGCTTCTTAGAGAAACAGGGATAATAAAGCAAACCATCATAAAAGATGCCATCGTAACCTTGTCTCATAATCTCTTCCGCCTCCTTTACCCGATAATCCCGATAAGCTTTGACATTGGGGTCCATCTTTAGCCACTCCGGATAAGAAGGGAAATTCATACTACCTTTTTCATTGAGGATGCACCAATCTGGATGTTTTTTTGCAAGAGAGTTAGGAACACAAAAAGCACCGACATATATGAGTATTTTCATCTCTTTGGAATGAGCATATTTTAAAAGAGAAGGGGTCACTCTCTTCACTTTTGATTTTACATCATAAGATGTTACCACTACTTTCAGCCCTTTTTTAGCCAGATTATCAATAAATTCCTTTCTTATCTCTCTGTAGGTGCAGGTATAGAATTTTAGATTCTTAACGAAAGGAAGAGTAGGAGTATCATCTTTAATTATCTTTTCTTTAACATAGTTCATCCAGGTCTTCATTCCCTCTTTCCAGATCCCTTTATAAGGATGAATAAATAGAGAAAATTTAAGTTCTTCTCCGGGAATTAGTTCTGGACTGACAAGAGTTGTATCTGGAGTTAATACTGGTTTATCAAACTGAAGTTTAAAGTGGCTATTGTTATTTTTGTCCTTATCAATAACCAGACGTAAAGGATAGGGCTTCATTGCTCCTACCACAGAACCAAATTCTTTATCATAGGTAGCAATAGCTGGAGTTCTTAATAGGGCTCTGCTTTCCGGGGAACCAGTATGTTTTTTGCCCTTTACCAACGTAGGGTCAAAAACCATTGTTTTCTCACCCATCATTAAGGGATAGTTGGTAGGGTAACGCAGATTGACTTTTGGCATTTTATCTACTTTTCCCAGGTAGCCAAATCTTGTGGGAATAAAGATAAAAGGAAGATTTGATTCTACATCATAATAAGAGTTGAAAAGTTTTCCTTTTTTACTTGCCTGGATAGTGATTCTTTGAATAAGATATAAAGAATCAGGATAAAGGATATTCTCAATAGTAATAATTTTGTCATCATCAGAAGATGTTAAAGAAAGGTTTATTTCTCCATTCTTTTCCTTTACTTCGGACTTAAAGCCAAACTTTGTAGGCTTTTGATTGTAGCGAAGGAATAGTTGACCTTTCAAAAAAAGCATCTTCGGTTGAGAATTAAGGATAATCTGAGATGTCCCTTTGCTTTTCCCCCAAATGCACTTCAGATAAGGATTCTGAATATAATAAAAATCTTTATCTTCCTTAACAACTACTTTATTTGTCTTCTTCATTTTCACTCCTCTTAAAAAAAGTGGAGGCGCCGGGTAGTGAGCCCGGGTCCAGAAAAGATCACAAAAGAGGTCTCTTCATGCTTAGTTCCTGTTTTGTCTTTTCTTCCCGAACTTCCAGGAACAGAATCTCTGGAAGAGCAGGTCTTTTAAATCTCATTCTACCCTACAAGACCACTTAGGGTAGAACCAGTCTGTTATCCGACCCATTTATGTCCCCACAGACAGGGGCCCATAATGGGTTCCTAGCCTATATTAGGCAGGAAGATAATTTGCCGTTTCGGCAGTTGTTTTTTGAGGATTTTTACGAGCCTTTCCTCAAACTCGACATGCTGCCTCTTTTAGAGCTTTTCTGTCGAATCTATTCGCCCCCCTTTTACAACAGTTAAAAGTTAATAGTTAAAAGTGTAAAGTTTTAAAAATTTATTTTTTATTTCTGTTTAATCTGCACTCTAACTTTCAACTTTAAACTCTTGACTTTAAACTTTCTTCAATCCTTTTCTTATCTCTCTTTCTGCTTCTCTCTTTTTAATCGCCTCGCGCTTATCAAACTCCTTTTTCCCTATTGCAAGGGCCAGTTCCACCTTTACTCTTCCCCTTTTAAAATATAGGGAAAGAGGAATAAGGGATAACCCTTTCGCTACTTTGCCGAGAAGTACTTCAATCCCTCTACGGTGAAGCAATAATTTCCGACTTCTCGTTGGATCATTCTTGTCTGCACTATAACTATAGGGGCTGACGTGCATATTATACAAAAAAACTTCCCCTCTGTCAATTCGCGCAAAACTGTCGGCAAGAGAAACCTTTCCTTCCCGCAGCGATTTTACCTCTGAACCGAGCAGTTGAATTCCCGCTTCCACCTTCTCCAAAATTTTGTAATTATGCCAGGCTCTCTTATTGCGAACAATAATTTTAACGGCCATGCTTTACCCGCTCGGCTATAAAGCTAAAGCAATCTTTGCCACTACATAACCCCGTATTAAATACGGGGTAAATATTCAGTAAAAGCCGTTATTTTCAAGTAGACGTAGGCTGGTAGCCGCAGGATTCATCCTGCGCCTGCGCAACCTAAAGGTTGCGACTACCTTTTGGTACGGTGTTCACTGAGTATTTACAATACGGGGGTAGTTGCCGTCCCTGCGGTGATTCCTGCTTTTGCAGGAAGGGATTGCTCGGCTTTGTTCAACTATACCTCTGGTTGACTTTTCTCTCATTTTCAGTATATTATATTATAACAATGAAATCAAAGATAAGAGTTGCCGCTTCCCTTTTAGCGGCAGATTTCAGCGATCTCAGCCGGGAGGTCAAAATGGTTGAGAGAGCCGGAGTTGACCTTCTTCATCTTGACATTATGGATGGCCACTTTGTTAATAATATTAGTTTTGGGCCGGGAATACTCAATTCTCTAAAAGCAAAAACAAAGTTACCCTTTGATACCCATCTGATGATTGAAAATCCGCAAAGGTACATCAGAGAGTTTGCCCGAGCCGGAAGCAGAATCATCACCTTCCATATCGAGACGGCCAGAAATCCAAGAAAATTAATTAAATCGATCAGAAAACTGGATTGCTCTCCCGGAATTGCTCTCAATCCCCAGACACCAGTTTCCCGGGTGAAACCACTTTTGAAAGAGGTAGATTTGGTTTTAGTAATGACCGTTAATCCTGGTTTTGGGGGACAGAAATTTATCTCCTCTTCCCTTGCTAAATTAAGGGAGTTGAAGAGAACTCTTAAGTCGAGACAAAATCTAAAGTTTGATTTAGAGGTAGATGGCGGCATAAATAGAGAAACGGCGAAAATGGCGGTCTCCGCGGGAGCAAATATTCTGGTTGCCGGAACCTATCTTTTCCAGAGTAAAGAGGCGAAAAAAAGGATAAAGGAACTGCGATGCGAAGGATAAAGGGGAAGAAAGAATTAGAAGTGATCTTAAAGAAAAGAATCTCTTTTGATTCAGAAATAGAAAAAAGGGTAAAAAGAATCATCTCCGCGGTTAAAAAGGACGGGGATTCTGCTCTCTTTAATTTGACGGAAAAGTATGATGGCGTGAGATTAAAGGACCTTCAGGTGAAGAAGGAAGAGATCAAAAGAGCGTCCTTGATTCTGGATAAATCCCTAAAAAGAACAATTGCTCTTGCCAGGAAAAGAATAGAGGAATTTCATAAAAAAGAGTTGCCATCCGGTTTTCTCCTCAAGAAAAGGTACTGTTATGTAAAAAAAGTTTTTATCCCAATAGAGACTGTTGGGATTTACATTCCGGCTGGCACCGCCCCCCTTATCTCAACCGTTCTGATGACGGTAATTCCGGCGAAGATTGCGGGAGTAAAAAGGATTATTCTTGCCTCACCCCCAAAAAGGAATGGCAAAATTAACCCCTATATTTTGGCTACCGCTTTTTTCTTAGGGGTAGAGGAGATTTACAAAATAGGAGGAGCACAAGCAATAGCCGCTCTTGCCCTGGGGACAGAAACCATTCCCAAGGTGGATAAAATCATTGGGCCGGGAAACAGGTATGTCACAACCGCCGAGAGACTCCTCTTTGGTTATGTCGATATTGACCTCTTAGCTGGACCAAGTGAAGTGGTAATT
>DAOVGU010000195.1 GCA_030672255.1 bacterium | reverse complement strand
CTTTATCGCCACCGCTGCCTTTGGCACAGAAATGGCAGAAGAGATAGTGGTCTTGCAGAAATTCAGGGACCAGGTTCTTCTAAAAGACCCTCTCGGTAAAGAGTTTGTTAATCTTTACTACATTGCCAGCCCTCCAATTGCAGATTTTATCAGAAATAAACCTATTTTAAAGGCAATAGTGAGAATTAACCTCAAACCTTTAATCTGGCTTAGCCGGTCAGTAATAAATTAGCGAGACTAAAATAGGATCAAGATAAAATCTTTAAACAACACAGAGGTGATTTATATAGAGATTACCTCTGTTTTTTATTGACCGATTTCTCCATTTTTGGTATACTAAAAAGAATGGATAAGGTAAAGGAATTAGAGAAGGAAAATCAGAGGTTGAAGAGAAGAAATGAGCTCTTAGGTAAGGTTGTGCGACAGCTGAATTCTACCCTCCAGCTCCCGGTAGTGATGGAGTATGTGATTGGGGAGGTAACCAAAACCATCAAAGCGATAACCAGTACCATCTATACCATTGCCAAGGATGGCAAGATCGACTTTTCCTATATCTATGGGGCAAAGGAAGAAATAAAGAGGAAGTTGCAGAAGATCCGGTTGGAACCCGGTCAGGGGATTGTGGGCAAGGTAATAAAGGAAGGCTCACCCTATATTTCTTTGGATGCCCAACATGATCCTAATTTCTATAAGGAGATAGATAAAGAGATTGGATTTAAGACCAAATCGCTTATCTGTGTCCCCTTAAAAGTTAAGGATGAGATTATCGGTGCTCTCCAGGTGATTGATAAGGAAAGTGAGGATGAGAGATTTAATCAGGACGATGTTGAATTATTAGAGGAGATTGCCGGCCATGCCGCATTGGCCATCAGGAATGCCCAACTCTATGAAGAGGTAGAAAGTTGGCGGGAATTTAATGAAGCGATTATCGAAAATATCAATGAGGGTGTTTTCGTTGTTGATCAAGCGCTAAAGGTTATTATGGGAAATAGTGCCTTGGAGGAGATGAGCGGGGGGCTCTATACAAAGGAGTATTTGAAGGAGAGAAAGGCCGGGGAGATTTTCCCTTATTTAAATTTAGAGCCTGTATACAGGGAAGTTTTTCAAAGCGGGAAGGTCTTCCAGCAGTCAAGCACTGAAGGGAGACATCTTAATTTTAGGTTCATTCCCCAGAAAGCAAAGAATGGAGAAGTGGAAGAAATCATTGTCCTGGTAAATAGAACGATAGAATAACATGCCAATTTATCGAAAACAGAAGACCCTTCTTGATATCCTGGAGAAGGAGGGCTTCTTAAGTAAAAAACAGACCGAGGAATTATCTGAGGAGCTCTCCCGGAAGGGAAGAAAAAAGGGAGAACTGAACAAGATTTTGGTGCAGAAGTATGGGCTAAGTGAGGAGAATATTGCTCGTTGCCTGGCCAAACAGTTCGATTGTCCCTATTATGATCTCAAGAAGCACAAAGGAAAGCCTGAGCCAGAATTGTTAACGAAGATCCCGAGATCCCTGGCAAAACGTTACCTAGCCCTTCCCTTAAAAATAGAGAATAATGAACTTACCGTAGCGATGGCCGATCCGAGCAATATTTTAGCCCTGGACGAACTGGCGATCAGAACAGGAATGAAGATTCGAAAGGTGATCAGCACCTCCCCGGATATTCTGGAGGCGATTGCGGCCTTTTATTTAGGAAAGAGTGAGGTTGACATCGGCGAGGTCATGGAAGAGATCGATGCCCGCTATCTTCGGGTGGAGAAAATTGAGATTGAGGATCAGGATGTTACCGAAGAGAGTGCGCCGATTGTCAAGTTAGTCAATAGCCTTATCACTGAGGCTAAGAAAAGAGGGGCCAGTGACGTTCACATTGAGCCCACAGAAACGGAAATGATTGTTCGCTACCGCATCGATGGGATTCTGCACGATGCCTATAATGTCCCCAAGCATGCTCAGAATGCTCTCATCTCACGGGTTAAGATTATGACCGATTTAGACATTGCCGAGCATCGCCGACCTCAGGATGGAAGAATTAAGTTTAAGAAATATGCCAACCTCGATATCGATCTTCGGGTGGGAGTCAGTCCGATGATCTATGGAGAAAAGATTGTGATGAGAATCCTGGATCGGGCAGCCTCCATCATCGATTTAGATCGCATGGGTTTTTCTGATGATAACTTGAAGAGATACCTGGCGATGATCCACAAACCGTACGGAATGATCCTTCATGTGGGACCAACAGGCAGTGGCAAAACAACCACCCTCTATTCAGCATTGAATGAGATAAATTCCCGGGAGGTCAATATTCACACTGCTGAAGACCCGGTCGAGTATACCCTTTCCGGCATCAATCAACTTCCCGTCCGGCCAAATATCGGGGTTACCTTTGCCAGTGCTCTGCGCTCCTTTCTCCGCCAGGATCCTGACATCATCATGGTTGGGGAAATCAGGGATTTCGAGACGGCCCAGATTGCCGTTGAGGCCGCTCTTACCGGCCATTTAGTCTTTTCCACTCTTCATACCAATGATGCCGCGGGAACGGTAGTTCGGCTTTTAGATATGGGAATTGAGCCTTTTTTGGTTGCCTCCTCAATCCTCTGTGTTGTCGCCCAGAGGTTGGTGAGAAGAATTTGTGAGCACTGTAAGGTCAGCTATACGATAACCAAGGGGGAGTTGGCTAATTTAGGCTTGATGATCAATGAGGATAAAATGGAACTTTGCAAAGGTAAGGGCTGTCCTGACTGTGATGGAACCGGTTATAAGGGCCGCTTGGGCATCCATGAGGTTTTGACAATGAATGAGGGACTTAAAGGTCTTATCCTGAAGAGAGCCTCCAGTGATGAGATCAAGAAGGAGGCGATGAAGTCCGGGATGAAAAACCTCTATGAGGATGCTTTGATTAAAATGGCTTCAGGCATCACCACTCCCCAGGAGATAATGAGGGTTACGATGGAGACTATCTAACTATGAAAGAGAAGAGAGAGCTAAAATCTTTGAAAAAAAGGTTGGATAATCTTTCCAGCATCATCAAGGTGAATGAGATTATTAACTCCACTCTGAACCTCAAGGAATTGTTAGCAACAATTATGGAAATTTCCCAAGAGGTGATGGGGGTGGAGGCTGCCTCTTTGATGCTCAAGGATGAAAAGACAAAAGAGCTGGTCTATGAAGTTGCTTTAGGTGAGAAGGGCGAAGCCATCAAGGAAAGATTCAAATTAAAGAAAGGTCAGGGAATTGCCGGCTGGGTTGCGGAAAAGGAGAGTCCCCTTTTGGTCCCCGATGTTAGAGAAGATCCTCGTTTTGACAATCGCATCGATCAAGCCACTGGATTTAAGACAAAATCTATCTTAGCTGTTCCGATGAAGGCAAAAGGGAAGCTTATCGGTGTTTTAGAAGCAATTAATCCTCTGAAAGAGCCTTTTGGAGCAGAGGAGATAGAGCTTTTTACTACTTTTGCTAACCAGGCGGGGATTGCCATTGAGAATGCTCGTCTGCACCAGTTTCTTTTGGATAAGCAAAGGGTAGAAGAGGAGTTGAGGATTGCTAGATTGATCCAGAAGAATATCCTTCCAAAAAAATATCCCATAGTAGAAGGAGCCGAATTCTGGGCACGAAATATCCCAGCGGAAGGAATCAGTGGGGACTTCTATGATTTTATTGAACTCTCCCCAGAGCAGATTGGTATTGTCATTGGCGATATCTGTGGAAAGGGTATCCCGGCAGCCTTGTCTATGGCCAAAACCATCAGTGATTTTCGTCTGGTGGCCTTCCTTCATAATCGGGTGGCTCCCCTTCCTAAAAAATTGAGCAGGACAGTGACCGCGATGAATAACATTCTTACCGAAGGAAGTACTCTGGGTCTATTCGTCACCCTTGTGTATTTGTTACTGGATATAAAGAAGGGGACTTTAACCTATGTCAATGCTGGCCATCCCGCCCCTCTGCTCAGACGTCGCTCGGGAAAGATAGAACTATTGGAGAGCAAAAAGGGGTTGCCCTTAGGAATTTTTTCCGGTTTTTCTTTCGAAGAAGAAGAGATCAAATTGAAAGAAGGGGATCTCCTCCTTCTCTATACCGATGGATTGGTTGAGGCAAAGGGAAAAGAAGGGAGAAGATTTTCTACAGAGAGACTCTATAAGTTAGTAAAGGAAGGACCGGAGGATGCCGCCGGCCTGGGAAAGAGAATAGCTCAGAAAATAAAACTCTTCTCACTTGGTAAACCGCCATCCGATGACCTCACAGTAGTGACGATTAAGATAGACAAATTACACCCCCACCTATCTCCTCCCCCCTCCCGCCAAGACTCCGGCGGACAGGTGAGGGGGAGGATAGAAGAGGGGGGGAATTTATTGAAATTCCAATGAAGAATATCAGACTTTCCCTTCCCAGCCATCCAAGATTTTTATCGGTCATTAGAATGGCCATTTCTCAGGTGGCCGGGGGAATGAGATTTAAGGAAGAGGAGGTCAAAAATATCGCTTTAGCCGTTGATGAAGCCTGCACCAATGTGATTAAACATGCCTATGATGATAAGCATAATAAACGTATTATTTTAACCGCTACGGTTGAGAGGGATAGGCTGGTGGTAACCATCAGAGATTTTGGCAAAAAGACCAATCCTAAAAGTTTTGAGTCTCGACCTTTAAAGGAGGTAAGACCAGGGGGGTTGGGACTTTACTTTATTAAGAAGATTATGGACGAGGTTAAGTATGATATCTCCTCTAAATTGGGCACAACACTCCGATTAGTTAAAAAATGCAGATAAAGGAAAGAAGTCAAAAGGATGTGGTTATCGTTGACCTTACAGGAGAAGTTGACTTCTATAATTCCTCGAAAGTCAGGGAAAGATTCATCAATTTGGTCAAGCAAAAAAGAAAAGCAATATTAATAAACCTTGGCGAAGTAACCTATATTGATAGTTCTGGCCTGGCTACCTTGATCGAACTGATGCAAAAGCTAAATGGATATGGTGGTAAATTAAAACTTATCGGGTTAAACCAATCGGTCAGAAATATTTTTGAGGTTTCTAAATTAACAGAGATTTTCTCTATCTACCAGGAGGAGCAGGAGGCTCTAAAGGCATTTTAAAGTAGGCAAGGAGGTTCACTTCAGCGGCACGAATATTTGCGTATTCGTATGATTACAGCGATTAATGTCATTCTGAACGGAGTGAAGAATCTGACGAAGTCATTGCGAGCGTTAGCGAAGCAATCTCAATGAGATCGCCACGCTTGCCAAAGGCAAGCTCGCGACGCTTCGCGGATTGCCACGTCACTATCGTTCCTCGCAATGACAGCAATGCTGTCATCTGTGTAATCAAGAAGTTTAATCTCTGTAATCAGTGATAGTTTTGAATTTTAAACTATTACATGAAAAATTTCTGTGGTTATTTAGGGCGAAGTTTAAATTTGCTCTTGCGACATTTAGGCAGTATCCTTTCTCTCTTTCAGCAGGCTCTCTACTGGATTTTTATCGCTCCTTTCCGCGGTAAACCGATAAATAAGAAACATTTCATTGGCCAGTTAGAACTGATTGGAGTAAAATCCCTCCCTATCGTTAGTTTTGTTTCTTTCTTCTTCGGCATCACTCTGGCGATGCTTACTGCCTATCAGTTAAGAATCTTCCAATCGGAGATCTTAGTGGGCGCTTTAGTTGGAGTATCGTTTTCCCGGGAATTAGGTCCCTTGCTTACAGCCATTGTGGTAGCAGCAAGGGTGGGAGCAGCGATGACGGCTGAACTGGGAACAATGAAGGTCTCCGAGGAAATAGATGCTTTAGAGACCATGGCCATAAGACCTGTTCGCTTTCTCATTGCCCCTAGACTTCTGGCCATTTTGATTATGCTTCCCTGTTTAACCATCATTGCCAATATTGTCGGAATTTTAGGGGGTTATCTCATCGCCAAATTTAGCTTAGGACTTGATACCTATTACTACTTCTCTCAAACCTTTAAGGCAATGGAGGCAAAGGACCTCTTTACCGGACTCATCAAAAGTTTCTTTTTTGCCGGAATTATTGGAATGGTCGGCTGCTACCAGGGATTTATTGCCAGAAGGGGGGCCGAAGGGGTGGGAAAGGCAACTACCACCTCGGTGGTTACCTCCATTTTCCTCATCATTATTACCGACTGTTTCCTTAATGCATTGTTCTACTTTATTTAACAAAGGGGTCAGGTCTCAACATTTGACAAAAAAACAAGAACTTTGTAGGGGTCGGATTCATCTGACTCAAAGGGCTTGATGAATCAAGCCCCTACAATAGCATTTTGTCAAATGTTGAGACCTGACCCCACTTTGCCATGATTATCGTAAAGAACTTAGTTAAGAGTTTTGATAACCAAAAGGTCCTTGATAATATCAATCTAAAAATAGAAAAGGGGGAAATTACCGTAATTATGGGGGGCAGTGGCTGTGGCAAAAGTACGCTTTTAAGACATCTGATTGGATTGATAAGACCGGATAGCGGGGAGATCCTTATTGCCGGAGAAGATATCACCAAAATGGACGAGGACTCCTTGGATAACTTAAGGAAAAGATTTGGTATGCTTTATCAAAGCGGTGCTCTCTTCAATTCGATGAGCGTCGGCGAAAATGTTGCTCTTCCTTTAAGGGAACATACTAAACTCGATAATAGGATTATCGAGATCATAGTAAAAATGAAGTTAGAACTTGTTGGCCTTTCCGGCTTCGAGGATCTTCTTCCTTCCCAGATAAGTGGTGGAATGAAAAAGAGGGTGGCTCTGGCAAGGGCGCTTGCTTTAGATCCGGAAGTAGTCTTTTATGACGAACCGGGTGCAGGACTTGATCCGGTTAGCCGGGCCGCTATCGATAAATTGATCATCGACCTAAGCAAAAAGTTAAATATAACCTCTATCGTAGTTACACATGAGATGAAGAGTGCATTCTCGATTGCTGACAAAATCGCGATGCTGCATGCAGGAAAGATCATTACTTATGGAACGGCATCTGAGATTAAAAACTCTCAAAATGAGGTTGTGCAACAATTTATTAGTGGTTCTCCCGAGGGACCACTAACGCAGCGCCGCACAGGCAAGGAGTACCTTGCAACTCTGACTGGTAAGTAAACCACAGATGACAGTGCAACTGTCATTCCTGTGAAAGCTTGTCCCTGCAATATCTAAGCAGGGACAGGAATCTAATACTGGATTCCCGTTTACACGGGAATGACAAGGAATTCGTGGTTAAAAGAATGGAGGAATACTATGGCTGAATATCTGAAGTCGGAGATCAAATCGGGTGCAATGATTGTTGCTTGCATATTAATTTTGGTAATCCTTCTTTTCTTAGTAGGAGGACTGGACCTCTTTAAAAAAGAGTCTTCCTATAAAATTTATTTTAAGTCAATTGCCCAATTGGAAGAAGGAGCCCCGGTTACCTTTGCCGGTCACAAAGTTGGCCACATAAAATCAATTGCGATCGTTCCGAAAAGGGACAAGCAAATTGAAGTCATCATTAGTCTTCCCCCGGACATAAAGGTCAGAGCCGACTCTATTGCGGAAATCAAGGCAACCGGAGTAATTGGCTTAAAATGCCTGGGCATTTCCCCGGGTTCTATAAGTTCTGCGACCCTTCCTTCGGGTAGTATTATCCAGGAAAAAGAACCAATGGACATTCAAGAGATTATCAATACCGCCGGAGGCTTAGGAGACAATGTAGCCGAGACAATTGCCTCCATTAAAGCAACCTCTGATAGATTTCGCTCTCTCGCCGAGAAGGTTGATACTGCCCAGTTCTCTCAGCTATTAAAAAATATCAACGCAATGATTGAAGAAAATAGAGAAAATATCAGGGAGATAATTAAAAATTTAAAAGATACTACTGCCAATGCCAGGGAGTTTACGGCGATCATTAAGAAACATCCGAGCCGGCTCATCTGGAGAGCCAGGGAACGTAGAGAGAGAAAAACGGAGATAGAAAAGCTAAGGAGGCCGAGAGTACCATGAAAAAGAAAAAAATCAGCATTTTGTCGTTAGCTTTAGTGTTTTTAGCTGGTTGCGCGACCGCACCGCATACGGTTAAGTATGAAATTGAACCTCCTGAGGAAAAAATTGAAAAGGACATCGTTATTTCAGTTTTGGCCTTTGCCGATAAAAGACCTCTTGAAGAAAAGGAAGGCTTAAAAGGGAAGCTGCTGATCTTCAGCACAAGGGATAAGAACTTTGCTCAGCCCCCGGCAACGCTCATTTCTCAACAACTTACCAGAGAGTTAGTGGCTTATGGATTTAAGGCAGAAGATGTTTCTACCCAAGAAGAGGTGGGGGCTACCGATTGCAGAATTGAAGGGGAACTTTTGCATTTTCAGGCGGTTATCAAACTGAACAAGGCCACCTTTATCCCTTATTTAGGCAATATCACTACACTCTGGGCAAAGGATGAATTTGTTATTACCGTTTCCATGCGGGTAAAACTGTTTCTCAAGGATTTTGATGAACCAATTTTTGATGAAGAATTTGATGTTTCCGAAGATTTAAAATTACCCACCGGTCTCCTCAATCTCGCCCGCTACAAACGCGGTCTTCGCCATAGACTAAAACTCCTTGACCTGGCCACAGGAGAGGTTTTGGCTAAAGTTCGACAGCGAATCATTCAGGAATTGGATGAAATCTCCTAAAGAAGTCTTCAGAAAAAGTAGCCGACCCAGGACAATTGGAATCTGGATTGGATTTTTTGCCTCTCTCTTTACAATTCTTCTTTCTTTCACTCCTTTATTGGAGAAGCCTGAATTAACCAGCCTTGATTTTCGTTTTAGACTCCGGGGTTCCCAGAAGGTCAATCCAGACATTGTCATCATCTTCATTGAGGACAGAGACATTGAAGCAATCGGCTGTTGGCCCTGGACCAGGGATTACCATGCAACATTGATTCAGATTCTCAAAGAATGTGATGTAAAGGCTATTGGCTACGATATTCTCTTTTTGGACCCCTCGGGACACCCGGAATGCGATAATCTTCTGATTCAAGCAACAAAAAAAGCGCGTAACGTTTATCATACCTTCTTCTTTGAACTTCCCAAATTTGAACTTCCCGGAGAGGAAGGAAAAGTTCCTTCCGAAGAAAGATTAAAAAGATTTTCTCTCCCTGCTCCTTCCGCCTGCGACCAATTCTATCATTCTTCATCCGCCTCCCTGCCAATTAAAAATCTTGCTCATGCTGCAAAAGGATTAGGAGTAATTAACCTTCCGCCCGATAGCGATGGGACCAGCAGAAGAATTCCCCTCTTTATCAAGTCCGGAGAAAGGCTCTATCCAGCTTTGGGTCTTGTAGTTGCGGCTTCTTATTTTGGTATTCCCCTTGAGCAGATTAAGGTTCTTCCCGGCAGGTATGTAAAATTGGGCAGCATCAAAATTCCCATCGATGAAAACGGCTGTATGCTTATCAATTTTCCTGGAGATATAGAAAAGTTCCCAGCATATTCCTTTGTCCAGATTCTCCAATCCTATCTTCAGCTCCAGAAAGGAGAAAAACCACTTGTTCCCCTTTCAAGGTTAAAAGGTAAGGTAGTTCTGGTTGGCTATGTAGCCACCGGAACGGTGGATTTGCGACCTACTCCTGTTTCTGCAAAATACCCAATGGTTGGGCTGCATGCCAGCGTAGTCAGCAATATTCTCAAAGGAGATTTCCTCCGGCAGACAAAAAGACCAATTAATTTTCTTATTCTTATTTTCTTAGGGCTTCTACTGGGGGTAGCCGTCCCTCGGGTAAATGCGATAAAAGGGATTTTCCTGACCATCGGGATTGCTCTTATCTACTTCTTCACTGGCTTTTGGTTATTCAAATCCTTACAAATCTGGATTCCTTTTATCTCCCCGCTGATAGTAATCGTCCTTGCCTACCTTGCGATTATTCTCTATCGGTTTGTCTTTGAGAGTAGAGAAAAAACGCGGATTAAATCGCTCTTTTCGCGCTATACCGCTCCCGAAATTATTAATGAACTGTTGAGCAAACCCGGGGAGGTAACCCTGGGAGGTGAGAGGAAGAGATTGACCATCCTCTTTGCCGATATCCGGGGATTTACCAAAATCTCTGAAGGTTTAGAGCCGGAGAAGGTTGTGGAAATTCTCAATGAGGTTTTGACGATAATGGTAAAAGGAATCTTTAACTACCAGGGAACCCTGGATAAGTTCATCGGAGACTGTGTTATGGCCGTCTTTGGAGCCCCGCTTTCCCAACCGAATCATGCGGAAAGGGCAGTTCGCGCTGCAGTTGAAATTCAGAAAGGGATAAAGCAAATTGAGGAAAGGTGGACTGAGGTAATAGACAGAAAGATTGAGGTGGGAATTGCCATCAATACCGGAGAGGTAATTATCGGCAATATTGGCTCTCCCGAGCGGATGGACTATACCGCCATTGGTGATGCGGTAAACTTAGCGGCCCGTCTGGAAGAGATCACTTCCCCGGGAGAGATTATTATCAGCGAGAATACCTATTCTTTAGTGAAGGATTTAGTAAATTGTCAGGAGATGAAACCAATAACCATCCGCGGAAAGAAAGAACCTGTTTCCCTTTATAGGTTAAAAGGAATAAGTCATTCTGAGCCCCGTATTTAATACGGGGCGAAGAATCTCGCTTTATATGAGACCCTTCGTTGACATTCAGGGTGACACTTCGTTTCAGATGTTAAAACACTACTGTCCAATAAAAAGCTTACTAAAATAGTGCCATCTGATAAGACGGTTCTTTGAGTTTTTGCAGC
>DAOVGU010000148.1 GCA_030672255.1 bacterium | reverse complement strand
TACCCTGCGGGACAATGCTCTTGAAAACTTTAAAAAAGGAATCACAACCTTAGAGGAGGTTATCCGCGTCACCTCGGAAGAATGAAAAAATGACACAAGGTGTCATTCCTGTGTGGTGTAAACAGGAATCTACAAAATGGATTCCCGCTCACTCACTGCGGGAATGACAGCTGCACTGTCATCTGCGTTAATCTGCGTCCAAAAAGGGAGTTAAAATGGGTTTATATCGTTATTCGGCAAGGACATTGGAAGGAGAGTTAATCACCAGTACAATGGAAGCCGCAAATGAGGCGGAAGTTGTAACAAGCCTGCGCGAGCGCAAACTTACCATTGTATCCCTTGCTCCCGAAAGAAGAAAGGAAAGAAGGAAAAAAGCGCCTAAGGCAACAGCAAAAGTTAAGTTAGATGATATAGTTGTTTTTTCCCGGCAGTTGGCAACGATGGTGGATGCTGGACTTCCAATGATTCAAACCCTGGATACCCTCTCAACCCAGATGGAAAATAAGGGTTTTCAAGCGCTGATTGGAAAGCTCAGGGATGATGTCAGTACAGGAAGCAACCTCTCCGAAGCCTTAGAAAAACATCCGAGGGTCTTCTCTCCACTCTATGTAAATATGGTAAGGGCCGGAGAGGCTTCTGGTGCTCTGGACGATATGTTAGACAGGTTAGCCAACTATCTTGAAGCAACAAGCGCATTGCGCAAGAAGATTAAATCGGCTCTGATGTATCCTTCGGCCATTATTTTGATGGCGATAATTGTTACCTCCTTCTTGTTGCTTAAGGTTATTCCCACATTTAAAGGCATCTTTGAAGGTTTAGGAGGAACACTTCCCAGGCCAACCGCTTTTCTTCTTATGATAAGCAATCTCTTTCGCCATTGGTTCTTTGCTGTTTTCGGAGTACTCTTCTTACTCTTTCTTGCTTTTCACTTTTACGTCCGCAGCGAAAAAGGGAAATTCCAGTTTGACACCGTTTTATTGAAGCTTCCCATCATTGGAAAACTGGTTAGGAAGGTGGTCGTTTCCCGCTTTTCCCGGACCCTGTCCACTTTAGTTAAAAGTGGTATCTCAATCTTAAATGCTCTGGAGATTGTGGGCAAAACCTCGGGCAATAAGGTGGTAGAAAAGGCGGTCAATGAGGCGAGGACGAGTATTCGCGAGGGTGAGCCGATTGCTGAACCCTTAACTAAATCAGGCGTTTTTCCTCCGATGGTTACCCGAATGATTGCAGTGGGGGAGGAGACCGGCTCCTTAGAGGAGATGCTTTCCAAAGTGGCTGACTTCTACGATGCTGAGGTTGATGCCGCGGTAAGTGGTCTAACCAGTCTCATTGAGCCGGTGATTATGGTTCTTCTGGGCGTGGTCATCGGCGGAATTGCCATTGCGATGCTCTTACCCATCTTCAAGATCACCCAATTAGTACATTAAAGATGAAAAAGGGATTTACGCTGATCGAGATAACTTTAACCGTCCTTATTCTTATCATCATCTCCATCGGCATCGTCAGTATCTTTTCTCATGGTTTTGCCATCAGTACCGAGACAAGGGAGATCTCCATCGCTACCCAAGCCGCCCAGCAGCAAATGGAACTAATCCGGGATATGACATTTGATGATATTCTGGCATTGGGGACATCATTTACATTTCCCAGTTCTACATTCCCCGCTCCCGGATTTACTCATCTCACCAATCCTGTTGGCGCGGTAACCGTTAGCTCCCACGGAGACAGCAATATCCAAAAGGTAACTGTAACGGTGAGCTGGACCTCACCCCAGGGCAGAAGTTCAAGTAAAAGTCTGGTTACACTGATAACGCGAGAGGGAATTAAAAAACAATGAGGAGAAGGATTGGTAGTTTCCTTCGGCGGCACGCTCGATTTCCCCAGCGAGGAAATCTTCGCTCTCGTTCCTCCTCGCTCATCCTTCGGATACCATGCCCGCTCGTCGGTAACAAGGCACGCCTAAAGGAAACTACCAAGCCTTTATGGGGGAGAAAAAGAAGGGGGTTTACCCTGGTGGAGATAATAGTTTCGGTGGTTTTAGCCTCCTTTATCTTCGGGATAATCCTCTTTCTCTATTTAGGCAGCCAGCGAAGTTTTGATTCCAGCAGAATCTATTCGGATATTTATGCCGATGCCCGATTGGCTCTGGACTGGATGTCTAAGGACATTAAATGGGCAACCCAGGTGCTATCGGCCTGGGGAGGTTACACCACTTCAACTGACTGTCTCGTTATGGAGATTCCTTCCATAGATACAACTGGAGATATTATAGATGCGGATGGAGACGGCATTCCTGATGACTACGACCATCTCATCTACCAACTCAATTCCACCAATTTAGAAAGGATTATGGATGCCGATGACACCGTACCAAACAAAGGCAGGTCTGATCACACTAATGTTATTGCCAACAATATCAGTTCCTTAATCTTTACCGCTAAATCTTCATATATTGTTATTGAATTAACTGCAAGCAGGACAAGATTGAACAGACTTTATCAAGAAACCTTAAACTCCGTCGTTAAGTTGCGGAATAAATAGGGAGAAGATGGGGCAGAAGGGATTTATCCTGATTACAGTTACGATTATTATGGCTGTGCTTCTTGCCTTAGGAGGGGTCCATCTCTCGATGATCTCATCCGAGCAGAGATTAACCCTTCGCTCCTACAGAAGAGTATCGGCGATCAATTTAGCCGAAGCCGGAGTGGAACTAGCTATCTGGGAATTGAACTATGGAAATATTCATAGTTGGAGTGGCTCGCCTACTCAGAGGACGAAAACGGTTCATTCCTCAGATTTGGATGGCTTAAGTGCCGGTGATTTTACCGTCACGGCATACAACCCGGATAGTGCTAATCCTGTAATTGTAACCACCGGCTACACACCCAGTATGAACTCTCCCTTAATGGAGAAAAGGAGGGTTAAGGTAGCGCTACAAGGTGCTGCCAGCAAACCACCCCCTATTTTTGATTATGCTCTTGCCTCTGAAGAACAACTTAATATTACAGGCAGCAGTTGCACCGACTCCATCCCTGTGAGTGGACAGGGCAACATCTATTCCTCCACCAGTATTAGAAAGAGGGGAAGTGGAGATATTAATGGTTCCGCCTCAACCCCGGGAGCGATTGACCATGCAGGTAGCGGAGATATTGCTGAGAAACATCCTGGGGCTGACCTGATAGAATTCCCGGAAATCGACCCTGCGCCCTATATCACAGCAGCACAAGCCGGCGGTACCTCAGGAAATATCCATCTTACTGGCAGTAGCGCAAAGGATTTGGGCCCGGTTTATATCGATGGTGATTTGCAAGTTAGCGGGAGTGGAACTGTCACTTTGAAAGGCACTGTTTACGTAATGGGAGAGGTAAAGGTTTCAGGAAGTGGTGGGATTAATGCAAATGGCTATGCAATTGTGGCAGAAGGCAACATAGACTTCTCCGGTTCCGGTGATCGGGATAAGGTGTCGATTATTATGTCGCTAAATGGCAATATTGAAATAACGGGTAGCGGAGATACCAATGCTATAATTTATGCACCGAATGGAGAGATTAAACTTGCCGGGAGTGGTGATAGATATGGTAGCATCGTTGGTAATGAGATAGACCTCTCTGGCAGTGGCGACATTTACTATGATACTGCTGTAAAAGATACCGCTCTGCCAGGATTCGGTATGAGTTACGAGATGGTAAGCTGGCAGGAGAAATAAATTTCCTACATTTACTTGACAAAAGATTTTTTTGGGGTATAATATAATTGATAAGTGCAAAAAGCGCTTATCATTGCGAGGAGCGATAGCGACGTGGCAATCTCTAGGGATTGTTTCGGCTTCGCCTCACAATGACAAGAAGAAAGGGGGTGAGAAAAGAAATGAAGATTTTGAAGAGAAAGGGTTTTACCCTCGTAGAGATTATGATCGTGGTCGCGATTATTGCGCTTTTGGCGGCAATTGCCATTCCTAATCTCTTAAGGGCAAGACTTAACGCCAACGAAGGAGCCGCAATCGGTAATATGCATACTTTAGTAACAGCATTGGGTAGTTATCAGGCCAACCAGTCACCAGCCACTTATCCGGACCATCTGGAAAATCTGGGTAATGCTGACCCTGAGTATGTTGATGATTACCTGGCAGGAGTGACGGGTGAAGCTACGGCGGATCTTGCTAAAAAGCAAGGGTATTACTTTAAGTATTCGATAAGCGGTAGTGCACCATACTATGACTATCTGCTTTCAGCATACCCTGTAACAGAGGGCAAGACAGGAAACAGGTACTTCATTGCCGATGGCACCGGCGTGGTCAGGGTGGATAAGGACAAAGACAAGGCGTTAGATACTACTGACCCACCGATTGAGTAATTTAGCCTCTTAGAAATAGAAAAGGCGGGAAAGTTTTTTCTCTCCCGCCTTTTCTTTATATTGTCATTGCGTAGTAGCAAAGTTTACTTTGCTCAATCAGGCAGAGCAAGCTCTGCTACTACTGAAAGTCATTTTGTACTTTTTTCTGGGGGTTTCTCCAGATGTTTAATCACTCTCGGAGTAATAAAGATAAGAAGATCTCTCTTCTCTATAGGGCCTGTTTTTCTTTTCTTAAAAAGCCAGCCTAAGATTGGAATATCGCCAAGAAAGGGAACCTTGGAGATAGAGGTTGGGGATGTCTCCTTTAACAACCCTCCAATCACCACCGTCTGACCACTCTTGACTAAAACGGTGGTCTGGGCCTCTGAAGTAGCAAGAATTGGGGAGCCGGTAGCTGCATCTATACCCAGACTATCGGTGACCTGAGGGTGAAGGCTCAGGGTAACATCACCCTCGGGAGTAATCCGGGGAGTAACGGTAAGGGTAACACTGGTATCAATATAGGTGGTGGATGTAGTTACAACGCCCTCACTAACGGTACTGGTCAGGATGGGAAGGCTTTTGCCTACCTTGATGATTGCTTGCTGGTTATCTAAAGTTGCAATCCTGGGGTTGGAAAGGATTGTGGTCTCGGTCTTTGACTCTAATGCCTCAATAGTAGTGGCAAATTGGTCTGCAGTGAGAGTACCCAGGCTAAATATGCCGCCAGTTGCTGCTCCTGCGCCTAAAGCCATATGAGCATCATAGGTGGTTTCCGCAAGTTTTTTCTGGATTTGCCAGTCGATACCTAAGGTCCTGGTATAGTCGTAGTTTGTCTCCAGTATTGTTGCCTCAATCATTACCTGAGGAGTAGGTGTATCAACCTTCTTAATGAATTCTTCAATCTCCTTGATATTGGTTTCTGAATCGGTAATGATGAGGCTATTCGTTCGGGCATCGGTTTTAATTTCCCCTTTTTCACTAAGCAATTTCGTTAGTATTCCCGAGGATACCACATCGGATGCTTTGGCAAAGTTAAGAGGGATGATTTTAGTAACCTTTTCTCCCTCATCCAATCTCTTAATAAAGGATACCACCCGGCCAACATTGCTTTCGATATCGGTGATACTCAAAGCATTGAGTTTTTTATCGACGACGATTCTACCTCTCTCAGTGAGCAACTCCTTTAGAGAAGGAGACTCCGCGAGCTCTTCTGCTTTTGTATTCTTCAGGATGTAAATCTGGGTGATAACCTTCTCCTCAACCACCGCCTTTAATGCTTTGGCCTTCTTCTTCACCCGGATGAGATTCTCCTCCCATTCATAACTGAAGCCAGAAAGGTCAAGGACAATCTTTAATGCCTTTTCCCAGGGGATATTAGTCAGTTTAATGGTAACCATCTTACCCATAACCTCATCCTCATAGATGATATCCACACCCGAGATAGTACTGAGCGTATTAAGCACATCCTTCAGATCTGCCTTCTCGCAACTGATATTGATTACAGGTTCCTCGGCAACTCGTGAAAAACTTATCACCGGAAGCAAACATAAGAGAATGGTAAGCATAAAGATTCTTTTAATCATTTTCCCCCCTTATTATTGGTTTAAATAAAAGCTTTTTCTTCAAGCGCAATTCATATTCGTTGAACTTATAGAAAAAAATTACTCGATCGTCTAAAATTTTTGTAATCTTTATTTTGGTACCAGGGACCTTTTCTCCAACCAAGAGCACGCTATTATTAATAATGGCAAAGGATTTATCCTTGGAACGGAGAATCGCCTGTAAAGAGATTTTTGTGCCCAGGACCTCTCTGGTATTGATGATTCCTTTACTTTCTTTCGTAACAAGAGGAATGAATGGGTCGCGTTTATTATATGAGTTGTAAATAAATGGCTCCTTTGGCTCGGCAAAGCAAACTATTCCATTTATTGTAAGGAGCATAATTACCAAAAATATCTTTTTCATTTAAGAGGCCCCTTAAGTAAATATAGGAAAATAAGCAATCTTACATTTTCATTGAAGATATCCTTTCCTCGGTTAATTCTCAGTTCTTTCACCTCTACAAACCGATTCATCCTTTCCAAACTGTTGATAAAGTGTCCCAATTGGTGAAAGCCAGCAATTAACCGGAGTTCAAATTTCCTCTCCTCATAAAGAGTGGGGGAGATAACCTTCTCCTTTTCCTTTAATGGTTTCAGGCTACTATACTTAACCCCGGTCTCATCCGCGATCTTGGTTAACTTGCTGAAGAAGGAAGGAAGCCTCTCCTCGGCCGGCAAATAATTTTCATAGAAGTTTGCCCTCACCTTTAATCGAGCCAATTCCTCCTTCACCTGCTGGTATCCTGAAATCTCCTTCTTCATTTCGGACAATTCTGCTTTTTCCTTAAGTAACATTTTTCTGCTTTCTTCCAATTGCTTTCTTATCGGCTGAAGCAAAAGAAAGAAAGTAGAAATAATGAGAATAAGCAAAATCAAAGGGAGAAGAAAAAATCGCAAATTTTCTTTTTTAATGGCTACCATTTTTCAATGAGTAGATACTTGACATTAGAAATGTCAAGTATCAAATTCAGCCATTCAGACTTATGTTCACTTCGTTCCGTAAGTCTGGGTTTCATTTGATTTTAATGATAATTCGAAGGTAAAATCCATCACATCAAAATTACCTATCTCTCTGCTACTGCAATTGATAAATCTCAAGTCCTCAAAGTAATCGGCAAAGAAGCCTTTACTTCCCTTTAGAATTGCCATAAAGTCAGCGATTGCCTTTAACCTCTCCTCCCCTTCAAGGGAGACGGCCGAACCCTTTAGGGTAAGAAGGGTTTTACTTACCTTTTCCGATATTTCTTTCTCACCAACCTTTCTCTTTACTATCTTTTCTTCTCTTTTCACTTCGATATTGGTAAGCCAGATCTTCTCATGCAAGAGCCAACTGATCTGATTTAGTTTTCTCGACCAGAGCTTCCGGCTTTTTACAAGACTATCAAGAGCCGCCAATTTCGGTTTTATCGTTGCAATCCCCTTTTTGGCCAAGGTTACCTTTTCATAAAGAGGCTCCAAGCTCTTCATTTCTTCTTCCGTCTTGGCTAATTCTTTCTTTACCTTCTTTAATTCAATTTGTTGGAGAAAACTATAGCCAACAACACCCAAAATTAAAAAGACCCCGATCACTATTGAGAGAAGAAACAGAGTTTTCTTCTCGGGAGCAACCTTTTTCCTCTTTCCCCCTTTTTCCCTCTTTTTTACTCTGTATTGAGCTGGTAAAAGATTTATCTCAATCATCCGCGTAAGGCTAAACCAATAGCTACCGCCAATTTTGGTTTGTCTGTCTCGATATCTTTCAGTTTTGCATCAACCTTGAGATTAAGGGTTGGGTCCCAGGAGGTCACAGGAATACCTAAACGCTCCTGGAGAAATGACTGGAGAAGATTTACCATCCCCCCCGAAAGATAGATCTTGCTGACTGTCTTTTCAAATTGGCTCTCATAGTAACCAAAGGAGAGGCGAATCTCATTGGCAAGACTTTCTAAGTTCTCTTTGGCTAACTCCAAAATTCCCTGGCTCTCCTCTTTTGATTTCAAGATTTGGTCCGCTTCAACCAGGCCAATATTTCTATCCTTGGCGATAAGCTTAGCGAGGGAGGAGCCTCCAAACTGAATGTCTCTACTGAGAAATGGCTCATTTCCTTTGAGGATATTGATATTGGTAGTTTCAAAACCAATGTTGATGAGGGCAGCAACCTCCCCTTCAGTGGGTGGATTGCTGTTGGTGAAAACATTGATTAAGGCCGTAGAATCTGTATCAACATGAGCTGCCTTCAATCCGCTCTCGGTGATTAGTTTAATTTGCTCCGCGACAAACTCCTTCCTCACCGCGGCTAAAGCGATCTTCATACTCTTCGGACCTGGTGAAAATTCTTCCAAGACCTGGAAGTCATATTCGACCTCCTCCTTCTTAAAGGGAATATGTTGCTCCAGTTCAAATCTCATCGCTCCCGCCAACTCCTCCTTTGACATTTTGGGCAGGGTTGGATACCTCACCACAACCGCAGCTCCCCGCACACCAATATTCACCAATCTCCTGGTTGCGATAGAGGTCTCTGCGAGCAGCTTCTTTAAACCGGTCTCAAGCCTTGTGGTAGAATCTTCTTCCTTGAGGTCAAGGTAAATTACCTGATAATTATCCAGAGACTTATCCTTCGGAGAAAGGCTTACCGCCTTAATTGAGTTTGTTCCTAAATCCAAACCAATTGCCATAATAATCCAATTATATTATAATTTTCTATTCAATACAAGTTGCTCCTGTGCGGAGAAGAGTTTGCTGCGGGCAATGAGGATATCAAAATCTACCTCATCTCCATCAAACTCAGGGCCATCAACACAAACAAACTTTGATTCATTTCCAATCCTTACCCGGCAGCTACCACACATTCCGGTCCCATCAACCATTATCGGATTCAGACTCACCCTTGTCCTTAGATGCTCAGGTTTTGTAATCTGAGTAATCACCTTCATCATCACCAAAGGGCCAGCGGTAATCACCAAATCTATTTTCTCTTTTCTGCCAATTAACCTTTTTAAGACATCGGAGACAAAACCCTTTTCTCCGAGTGAGCCATCATCGGTGGTAAGAAAAAATTCATCGCTAATTTCCTTTAACTCCTCTTCTAAGATAAGAAAATTTTTGCTTCTTGCTCCCAGGATAGAAACAATCTTGTTGCCTGCTTTTTTTAAAGCATCTGCTACCGGGTAGACCACGGCGGTTCCCACACCGCCACCAATCACCACTACCGTTCCATATCTCTTGATTTCGCTTGGTTTCCCCAATGGTCCGGCTAAATTTAAAATCCCTTCTCCCTCACCGAGTGCGCCTAATTTTTTTGTTGTCTTTCCTACCTCCTGAAAAATTAAAGAGATTGTTCCTTTTTCCGAACTTTTCTCAGCAATGGTCAGCGGGATTCTTTCTCCCTTTTCATCAATTCTTAAGACGACAAATTGACCGGGCATTGCTTTTTTAGCAATATCCGGGGCTAAAACCTCAATCCTCTTAATCCCCTCCGCCAGCACTTCTTTTTTAATTATTCTTGCCATAAGTTCATAGTATAGGAATTTTCCTTTCCCGTGGTGAGTCAGTCGTAGTGGCAAAGTTTACTTTGCTTTTGTCGAGCAAGCTCGACCACTACAAGTCCGCTACCTGCGGTGCGATAAGTTCTCCCCCTTTCTCTCTGGTCAAAATCAGGGATTCCTCAGGATGCCGTGAGTTCCAATCACCCTTAATTTGACTCCACCTCTAATAAACTGAAATGTCCA
Organism: bacterium; assembly: GCA_030672255.1. Taxonomy (GTDB): domain Bacteria; phylum Ratteibacteria; class UBA8468; order UBA8468; family UBA8468; genus DAOVGU01. The sequence goes on along the minus strand of DAOVGU010000148.1, from coordinate 1,856 downwards.
GCGGTAACTTTTGGTTACATAGGCTTCCCAGATATCAGATGTTTTCTTTACTCTATGGGTATTAAGGGAGGGATGTTTTGGATTTGATTTAAAAAGTTTTATTTTCTCGTCAAAGCGCTTCTGGATTTCTAAAGGCAACTTTTCATATGCTTGCGTAAACCTATCTGTCCAACGCACTATCATCGATGAAGTTCCTTTAGAAATTGGTCAACACTCTTTGCCTCCTTGAACCGTCCTGCCTTATAATCTTCATCTACCTTTCTTTCTTCCTCCTGCCATTCCTTGGTCCAGAAATAAGCTTGGCTGGAATCTATTGTCTTGCGTGGCTTTAATAGAATTCCTCTCTTTGTTTTCTCAATCTCCACTACATCTCCTTTCTCAATATGAAACAGCCTTCGTAAACTTATTGGGAGAGTAATTTGTCCATGTGTCCTCACATAAATCCTTTTATCCATATTCTTTCCACCTCCTTAATTAAAATTGCGAATTTCCAAATTTAAGAATACCATACATGAAATTTTTTGTCAAAATTAGCCCCCTACCAAGATTTTTTCATAAACTGATGGTTGAATTCTATACTTACGAAACAGTTCTAATTTATATCTATCAAGTAAGATACGGTAATAATCTATATTATTGTTTATATTGCCTTTATTCTGTGGTGGATATTTAAAATCAGCTTCTTTTACGGCCCGAGTTTCAATTTTATCTAAGGCATCCCGCACAATTCGACAGACAGAATCTGAGGGCAAGGAAACTCTATGCTCAACTGAGTTGGCGGCTGATTTGGGAATATATCTCCATTCTCCAGAAAACATAGTTATTTTATAGTATCCACTCTGCTCTCCTTTTAGTTCAAACATATCTCCTTTTTGTGCTTGAGCAACTACAGAAGAAAAGGAATCAGGAGAAGTATAAATGTTGCACTCATTTACACTAATTTCCGCAACCTTTTTTACTTCCTTTACCTCCTCTCTTTGTGACTTGGTTTTGGAGCAACCCACCAGAAAGATTAAAAGAACTCCAATCCAAACTATTAATGTTTTTCTCATATCTCTTCCATCCTCCATTTATTTTATTTGTCCAAATATTTTTCGTTACCTTCAATCCAACTAAAGTACAGGTTTACGCCCTTAAGATTTCTCGCAAAAATAATAGAGTTTATGTTTCCTTTGACTCCAAACAGTTGCAGAAATTGGCAATAATCAGCAAAAAGCTGGGTTTCCCTTTCTCCGTCTCTATTAAAAGAGTGAACAAGCATTAAAGCGTTTTCTACACCGAACTTTTCCGCAGTAATAACTGCAGAGGCTGCTCTATGCAATAATTGATACCGAGTACTAAAAATCTGTTTGGTGTAAGGGATTTGCAACTTGTGAAGTAAGAATTTTAACCTTTCCTGTTTCCCCGAGCTATTATTTTTCATCCATTTACCTATTTCCTCACCAAACGGTTCGGACACTTTTCCTTCCACCATTATAACAACAAATTGATTTAATAAATTGGATTTAGATAGCACAAAAAGGTCACTCTGAGAGGGCCGTATACCTCCTAACAAAGGAACCTTATACTCTGGAATACCCAGCAACATCTCCATATCTTTAAATAATTTTAAGTTTGAATCGTTAAAGACTTTCTTAACACTTTCTGGAAAATCGTTCTGGTCTTCCCAGCAATAAGCCAAGGTTCTGGCGGAATAACCGGTTTTCCATTGTTTATCTGGGACTGCCAGCCGTGTTCGCCAGTCTTCAGGACCGTCAGTTGGTCTAAATATTTTGTCCATTTCGGCATTTCCCACTGATCCTTGAATTTGAAAGAAAGTCAAAAAAAGCAAAGGTGTAAACAAGAACTTTTCAAAC